>DATMPR010000456.1:0-3111 GCA_035567575.1 Bacteroidia bacterium | reverse complement strand
AGGCGGCGCATGGAGGTAAAATTTTCGGGCATTATGGTGGTCATGTATACTGAGCCGCGAGAGGTGATGTACTCATCTACATAGGGGGCTATATCTTCGGCCATTTTTGGGTTTTTCTTTTTCAGCTCATCAAGAAAGAAGGCGAACATCTCCATGTTCTCATTGAGGGTGGTGCGGTTCTTCAACTTGCCGATAGTGATGGCGAGCTTATGGAGGGTATCGGCCTCCTTATGCGATACAGGGTTTGTGAGGCGCCGCTCAGACAAATAATACTCCGTGAGGTGGCCAATGATATGATAACAATTCTCAGCGAGGAGGGAGGGCAAGTGGTTAGCTGCGGTTTTGAGCCGGTCCCAATTGCCATCTTTGATCCAGTAATGCAGGCTGCGCCGACTGATGTTGAGCAGCGTGGCGATCTGTGTTTTGGTGAGCTCTGTTTGGAAGAATAGGTTTTTAGCCTGTTGTTTCTTGTCGTTGTTCATAGTGGAAATTGAAGGTTCGGAATTAAAAATGAGCTACCGCCGTCGCTATATCCTTTGCTAAAGCTATGGCTATTAAAAGCTATGGCGGCCGAAGGAAAGTAGAGATTTTTGGCCTGAAGCTTCTTTTCTGTTTGCATCTTTGATAGGTTTTTTTGATTGGAATTAGAAGCCGTGCCAATCGGCAGGCAAGTATGTAATTGGGAATTGGGATTGTTTATTTATGCGGTTATTACCTAGATTTTTGGTTTTGCGGGCGTAAAGTTCTTATGGATTATTGGTTATTACAAAATGGATTTCTATGATAGTACGTTTTCTGCACTGTCACAGACAGCAGGTGGCCTATGACAGAAAATTTTTTGACGGCAATGTACTGGTTTGCAGTAGGGTATATGTTATTATTGCTTTGAAAAAAGTGGAAGTGATTTTATAGGGATTTTTTATCAGGTATTTTTGGAGATATTAAGGGGAATTTTATTGTATGCTGCGGTAATCCGGAAGCGAGATGCTTTCGGATTGGGGGGCTAAAGCAACAAAATGACCCATTAAGACACAGGTTTTATTTTTTTCTTGTATTCGGAATTGTACTCCTTGTATATCCTTGTCAATTCCTTGTTTATATACGATTCATTTTGAGTTCTCCCTAGTAGGTACATAAAAATTGATTTCTTTAATTTTTTAAGCTTCCCCTCCATTTTAGAGCCAGTCCAAAAAACATATATCCAGTTTGTACTATTCAAGTTAAAATCTATTTTACTTACCTTGTTTTTAAAAGCACTCAAATTTTTAGCGGTTTCAAATTCTCTATAAACAGTAGCAAATAATAGTTGTCCTTCAGGTCTAAGTAACAGACTTCCGCCTGTTTCTTTATTTCGTAAAAATTTAACATCAACTTCTTCATCTTTAATAAACTTTACAACATCAGGAAATGTCGCAAAGAAAAAATCCCAGTACTGAGTTATTTTAAGGTATAAATTATTAAGTACAGCATTACTTGGTCTAATAATGACTTTCGACTTATACAATTCTTTGTAGTTAATAAGAATTTTATTTATTTCATAGATACATACAAGCGTTGTAAAATTTCTTACATCTGTAGAAGGTAAGTTGAATTGTTTGGCACTAGAAACTGCTTCATCTAAAATGAATATTTTATGCTCTTGTACTAATCTTCTAGTTAGAATTGCCGCCGCATCGTCTTCCTCCAAAATTACCTTTTCTGCTGGTTTTATTGATACTGCATACCTATTTAATACAGTAAATAATCTACGAGTTCTTTCTTTTAAATTGTCCTTATGAACAATGAAAACAACCGATAATTCATCATCCCCTATTTGTACATTTTCATCATAAGCTTTTCTCAGCCCTAATAGCCTATGTTGTCCATCTAAAACAAAAATTTCCTCAGTACCATTGAGTGTTAAAATTCCTATTTTATTTTGGATAAACTCAACATCCTTTTCATCTAATAAATCATTATCAATTCTATATTGCTGTTCCAAGTCCACATCAGCCCATTTAGGATCACCTTTGTGAATGGCAACAATTAGTGAATTGAAAAATCTCTCATCGCTTTTTAACAGGTATTCTTTGATTTTTGCAATTCTTGTTTTATCAACTTCCCTTTGCAGAATTTTATTAATATTCTTAGTATAAAGTTCTTTCGATTCTGCTACTGTAATAATGCGCTTGTCATTAATGATATCACTTATCTTCATAATGGAAGAAAAATATATCCATTTGCCTATGTTCCCTCGCAAGCAAGGTAAGTGAAGTGATTTCATAAGTTATTAATTATAAATACTCCTAGAATTTTGGGCTTTTTTTGAAACAAATGAATTATTTAAAGGTGGAATAATATGGTCAAACAAATTCCTTTCAATCTTTTTAATATTAGAGTCCGCCGCCGTTAGTTTGTAAAAGTAAACCCATGTTTTTCCTGGCCATAAATTCGTCAGTAGTTGTATGTTCCTTCTTTTATTAATATCACCGATAGCACCGACATAATCTGCAAACCGCTTAAAAAAAGTATTAGTATTAATAACCCTACCGATATACATTAAATAATTTATTTTCGGAGTAAGAGGAAAATCAGGCTCAACAATAAACATATAAATGCCTTTACCATTTTTTACTTTTCCTAGTTTCGTTCTAATTTTCCCATCAAATAAAACCTTTACTGGTGCAGATAAGTGCGTTGAGAGATTTGGGTCTAATTTTTGCCACAATTCAAAATGCATAACAAAGGGCATTCTGTAGACATTTTCGGGATTCAGTTCTGCTAATTGAGTTTTTGATAAAGTAGCCATAATCAATTGCAATCAATTATTTTACCAATTCAGCCAATGTAATGCTTCCCAGATTATTCAAGTACGCCTCACCTCTCTTTAGTGTTCCTATCTCTCTTAAAAGCTCTTTTGCATTTTGTGCTTTTAAAGAAAATTTTTGTTCTATAAACTTATGAGAATTTGGTGTAGATTTTAAAATTATTGGAAATTCAATTAACTCCAAAAAATTAAAGTACCCTTTATCATAATCATCTGGAGATTGAGAGGCTAAGATGATTGCGCCTCCTGCCGACCTAATGTCCCGAATCATATTTTCTAAAATTTTCGCCCTTTTCGCATTTGCT
>DATMPR010000455.1:0-10565 GCA_035567575.1 Bacteroidia bacterium | reverse complement strand
TACTCTTTCACAATTTTTTTTATGATCGAACCCGCTTTTATAAAATAAATTCCCGAAGCTTGGTTATGTAGATCAATTTCGGCTTTACCTTTTTCAAGTCTGCTGGTATAAATCAAATCGCCAATTGAATTAAATATCTGTATAGGCAAATCTAAAGGAATCCAGGTTGTAACCTTTATTTTGTCGTAAAATGGATTTGGATAAATATTTATTTTTGATTCGGAACTAATTGCTTTTACATCTGTTGGAACAAACCAATTAGGTTCATTGTAAAGCGTTGTGACAGCGCTTTGCGGAATTACGCAATGGTAAAAACGAACATCATCAATTATACCGTTGAAATAACGATCGTTCATTACGTTCGCTGAATTTCCAACCATAACCGAATCGCTTCCTAAATAAAGTGATGAAAACCCTTTTGACACAGTACCTTGTGAAACAGCATCTAAATACAGAGTAATTGTATTATTATCATAGGTAAAAACAATATGATGCCAGGATCCTGAAGGAACCGGCGCACTCGTAAAAATTCCAGGTTGAAAACAAAAGTTTGTATCGGTACAAGCAGTTGCTATTTTATTTGAAGTAAAATCATAATACAAACAATATGCTTCAAAGCAATTGTTTCCGGTCTGACATTTTGTAAGCAAAAGCGGATTAAAGGTATAACCCGAACCCGAAAAAGTCGGCGCCGTAACGTTAAACCACATTGAAACGCTAATGTCGTTTGGTTTTAAAGCGGCATAAGTTCCAAAATTTAAATAACTGTATTGATTACCGTTTAAATACCAAGCTGCATTTGCATTGCCAAACCTATCAGGTACAAGCGTTGCACCAACTTGTGTTCCGTTATTTGGCCCATAATCATCGTTAACTGTACCGCTGTTAAAATAATATTTTGATATTAAACAGGTATCTTGATCCGATGGATGATGCTGTCCATAAGAAATAGAACCAAAGAAGATCAATGCAAGTACAGAAAACATTTTCTTTTTCATAAGTGGCGGTTTTGAATAAAAATAGACAAATTCTTCTCCAATTCCTATATGGATCGCTTATAAACCGGTTTTGGCTTTGTAAGTGGTAGTGTTTGTTGAGTCAAAAAACCGTTAATACTCAAAAAAATCAAAATTTAGTTTACTCATCAAGACTTATTACACTAAGCTGCACTTAAAAAGCATTAACCATCGAGCACTAATTTAAAATTTTTAACCTTTGTAATATACAAACGGAATTATTAATTAAATGAAAGGTGTCGTTATAATTGTAAGAAAACTCCCCCAGGCCAAAATATTTTGGCTATTATAGTTTTTCGACCGTTCATATCCGCACTAATAACTATCTTTTTTAACAAATAAACGCTTACCTATCTCCTTTTTTTTATTAATTTTACTTGTCTTAATTCGCCGTTAAACCATAAAATGTTAAAAAAAACCTTCAAAGTATTGTCTCTTATTTTAATTGTTTTTATAACAAACCAATTAAGTGGGCAAACATTTTTAAACGGGAGTTTCGAAATCAACACATCCTCGCCTTGTAATTATAACATGCCAAACGCAACTTTTACAAGTCTGATGGCAAATTCAACAGGTTATGGTGTACAGAGCCAATTAGACATAATGAATAATACCTGCCCCTACGGAACACCCCAAAATGGACTTTGGATGGTTTCATTGGCAACTAATGGAGGAACTACAGATGCTTTTACAACAATGCTCTCTGCGCCTTTAGTTGCAGGCAATACCTATATAATGAGTTTTTATGATAGAGGCGACCCTAATTATCCTCCCGGAGTTCCCATTCAAATTGGTATATCTACAGTAGCAGGAGCAGGAGGAACCATTGTATATACCGGCCCTGTTCCGCTCAACGGACCATGGAGTTTCAGAAGTTTTTCATTTGTAGCTCCTAATAATGGTCAGCATGTTAGTATAAGCACAACGGGCGCGCCGCTGTGGACCTTTGTTGATAATTTTTGCCTGGGTGCAGGTTGTGTTCCGCTTCCTATAGAGTTAACCAATTTTACAAATAATTGTAAGGGTAATTCGGTAGAATTGAACTGGACAACAGCAACCGAAAAAGACAATGATTATTTTACGGTAGAAAAAAGTAAAGACGCTTATAATTTTTTTGAAATTGGCAGAGTTAAAGGTGCAGGCAATAGTAACTCACTATTGAAGTATGAGTTTACCGATGCAAATCTCCAAACAGAAGTAAGTTATTATAGGATTAAACAAACCGATTTTGATAAATCATTTACATACTCGCAAATTTTAAGTTCCGAAAAATGTAAACCTGTTTATGATGTTCAATTCGATATTTTCCCGAACCCGTCTAATGATCAACTAAAAATTAATTCGAATGTTTTTAGTGCAAAAATCATAATAGTAAACGCGCTTGGAAAAATTATTTATGAAAGTAACACGGAGTATTACGGAACTTCATTAGACGTTTCACAATTCGAAAACGGATTGTATTTTGTTCAAATGATTAATGATGGTACAATACAAACCAAAAAATTCATTAAAAATTAATTTTCATCATTTGTAAATTAAAATCTCAGGCGAAAAAAACTTACTAGAATGTGCACAGGTGACCGTTTTTTAACAAAAATACTCGTAATAAAGCTATCGGATTGACTACATTTGATATACCAATATATTTTAAATGAAATTACTAATTTTATTTTCCGGTTTAATTCTTTCTCTGTCTGTAAAATCACAAACCACGGTTTATTCAGCCAGGCCTGATGGAACTCTAAATAAATCTAGTTATGAATATTACATTCATGCAACCGGTAAAATACTTAAAAGTGATACAAAAACACCTCCCGGTATTGATACCGTGCAAAATGTTACTCTAAATATTATTTCTAACAAAGTTTTTGTTTACTGGTTTAAAGTGCAGATGAATGAAAATCCACAATCATCAAAAATGGATAAGGTCGCAACCCCTACTGAAATTGGTTATCTGACAGCCGATAAGAAAATAATTAGTTTAAAAAATGGCAAACCATCCGATGAAGCTTTAGCACCTTATATAAAAGACAATAAAATTTATAGTTCGGATAACAAGATCATCGCGTTTATTGAAGGCCAGGAAATTTACGGTGCCGCTTCATATCTTTTGTCATTATAATTCTTAATTAATTTCTCGCTGATTTTCAATCAGCAGGCCTCTGGCCTGGAACCAGTATGGTGTTTAAAAAGGGTTCGCGTTGAGGGTTCAATGAACTTTAACCTTTTTTGAGTATAAAGCATTAAAGTGTATCTTTAAATGAATTAATTTTGCTTAATAATATTAATTTACTCTTAAACTAATTTTATGTTGGACTTAAGTGTGTTTAATCGGAATCACAATAAATGGTAACTCCTTTAGAACATATCTTTCATTTATATAACCGCGCAGGGTTTGGAATTTCTTATAAAGAAGCTAAGTCTTTATCCAATAAGTCTATTAAGGAGATTGTTGATGGCTTGTTTAATAATATAGCTGATGGAAACTACCTTAGAGTAATTGGCAAAGAAGATATTACAAAGCCAAAAGAAATGCTGCAAAGCGGAATGTCCAAAAAAGAAATAAGGCAATTGATTATTGACAAGGGAATCGATCTAAATCTTAAATGGGTCGAGCAATTATTAAACACAACGAATGTTCTGATCGAAAAGCAAACTTTATTCTGGCATAACCATTTTGCATGCAGGGTTCAGAATCCTTATTTAATACAAGAACTTAATAATATCCATCGCAAATTTGCCTTTTCAAGTTTCAGAACGTTGTTGGTTGAAGTAAGTAAAAGCCCGGCCATGCTCGAGTTTTTGAATAATCAACAAAATCGAAAAGAACATCCCAACGAAAATTTTGCCCGCGAGTTAATGGAATTGTTTACACTTGGCAGAGGCAACTATACTGAAAATGACATAAAGCAAAGCGCCCGTGCTTTTACGGGGTGGAGTTTTAGTCGGAATAGTTATGAATTTGAGTTTAGAGAAAAACAACATGATTATGACGAAAAGGAGTTTTTGAACCGTAAAGGTAATTTTGGCGGTGAAGATATTATTAATATTATCTTGGATGATAAACAAACTGCTTTATTTTTATGTAAAAAGATTTACAAGTATTATGTAAATGAGATTATTGATGAAACTCGTGTAAAAGCACTTGCAGAATATTATTATTTAAATCAGTATAACACCGAAAGTCTCCTAAAGAAAATTTTTTTATCGGATTGGTTTTATAATGATATTAATATGGGTTGTAATATAAAGTCACCTATTGAATATGTTATTGGTTTATCACGCCAGTTCAAGATAAAATACGCCAACGAAAAAGTGTTACTCGGTTTTCAAAGGCAATTAGGTCAAGTTTTATTTTTTCCACCCAATGTAGCCGGCTGGCCGGGTGGGAAAAATTGGATCGACAGTTCCACATTGATGCTACGTATGCGTTTACCATCACTTATTTTAAATAACGGCGATATTGAAAATGATGGAAGAATAGACGATCCTGATGACATGATGGGGATTTCCGCAGAACAAATAAATAAAAAATTGAATACCTCTGTTAATTGGGCCGAAATTTTAAACACTCATGAAGGATTAACTTTAGAAAACTTAAGTAAAATATTATTAGCAAAACAACCCAATTCAAAAGTTATTAATGTGATAAGCACTAACGCCGCTAATGATTTAAAAGAACAAATTGTTAAATTAATTTCGTTACCGGAATATAATTTGTGTTAACATGAATAGAAGACGGTTTATAAAAACAAGTGCATTGGCAAGTAGTTATTTATTGCTTCCGGAATTTTTAAAGCCGCTTGAAAAATTAAATTTAAGTGACACCGGTGAAAAAAATTTAGTTATCGTGCAATTGTCCGGCGGTAACGATTGGCTCAATACCATCGTGCCTTTTAATAATGATGTATATTTTCAAAAGCGTTCTAAATTAGCTTTAAGAAATGATAAAATAATAACTTTAAATAATGAACTTGCTTTGAATAGTGGACTTTCGGCACTAAAAGAATTTTATGATGACGGGAATTTGTGTATTGTAAATAATGTGGGATATCCAAACCCCGACCGTTCTCATTTTCGAAGTATGGATATTTGGCAAAGCGCAAGCAGCAGTATTGAATACTGGAATACCGGATGGATTGGAAGATATTTAGATAGTAATTGCCAAAATGCTTATCAGGCTATCGAGGTGGACAGTGCTTTGTCCCTGGCGTTGAAAGGAGAAAGATTAAAAGGCATTGCGGTGAAAGATGTAAAAAAATTATTTGACCAAACTAAGCTACCTTACTTTAAAGATATTGTGGACATTGAAAAAAAAGAAACCTTAAATGAGGATAATCAGGGTTACCTTTATAAAACTTTAATTGAGACATATTCTTCTGCAGGATATATTTACGAAACCACAAAAACAACAACCAACGATTTCGAATATCCTAACACTAATTTTGCCAAGCAATTAAAAAACGTAGCAACATTTATTGAAAGCGGTTTAAATACAAGAGTGTATTATGTAAGTTTAACCGGGTTTGATACACACGTCGCTCAACTTAATCAACATGAAAAACTACTGCAAACTTATGCTGAGGGTATTAGTGCATTTATTAAAAATTTAAGATCAAAGAATAAATGGGATAATACTCTACTTTTTACTTTTAGTGAGTTTGGGAGAAGAGTGGAAGAAAACGCAAGCGCCGGAACTGATCATGGTACTGCTGGTAATGTTCTATTGTTTGGAGGAAACCTTAAGAAAAAAGGAATTGTTAACGATGGTCCTGATTTAAAATATTTAGATGATGGTGATTTAAAATTTAAAGTTGATTTCAGAAGCATTTACTCAAATATATTAAGTAATTGGCTTAATACGGATGCTGCAAAAATTTTGAAAAGCAATATTGTGCCTTTTGAATTAATTTAAAACAAAACAGCTGCCAATTAAAAGAGCCTACAAGACACATAGAACGGTAAATTTCTTATCTTTAAGGTGTGGGTACTAAAAATTCAATGAAAATATTCTTTTTTTTATTTTTTTTACTTGGTTTTATGCTCAGTCATGGTCAATCTGAGAGAGTAGATTCTTTATTGAATTTGCTTCCTAATACAAAACAAGATACTGTTCGGGCCAAAATCTTATTAGCACTTGCATCCGATTATAATGATATTGGGAAATTAACAGAAGCCAAAAAATATGGAAACCGGGCAATTGATCTTTGTGAAAAATTGAATTATAAAAAAGGCATCGCGATCGGATTCGGAAATTTGGGAGTTACATATCAGTTTGAAGCTAATTATGATTCAGCAATTGTGATTTATAACAAAGCATTGATAATTAATGAAAATTTGAACAATAAAATTGGCATGGCTACAATGAGAGCTAATTTAGGCCAGGTATACCGAGCTACCGGCGATCTTAAACGTTCCGTTGAAGAAATAGAAAAAGCTTTAGCAATTAATGTAGAGTTGAATCGTAAAGCAGCTATTGCCGATAATTATTCAAACATCGCTATTGGTTATTATTATAAATCTGATTTCCCAAATACCTTAGAGTTTTTTCTAAAAAGTTTAAAGATTTTCGAAGAAATAAATGACAAGGGCGGTATAGAAAGTTCAATTAATAACATTGGCGTTATATATGCTGAACAAAAAGATTACAAAAATGCTCTTGATTATTTTGAAAAGGCCTTAAAATTGAATATCGCGGCAAAAAATAAACTTGCAATTGGCGCTAGCTATTACAATATAGGTGGTATTTATTTGCAAGAAAGAAAATTTGATCTTGCTATTAAATACATGAAAAAAGGACTTGCGATCAATAAAGAAACTGGTCAAAAGGCTGAAATTTGTTCGGGTTATTGCAATATAGGATCAGCTCTTACCGAAAAAGGTGAGTATGAAGAAGCTCTAAAATATTGCCGGTTAGGTTATTCAATCGCAAAAGAAATTAAGAATCAAAGAGAACTTTCTACGGTTGCCAATGCTCTTTCACGAGTATTTATGGAAACTAACCGTTTAGACTCTGCCCTTCACTATGCTAATATCGGCCTTAATTCCGCTCGGGAAAGCGGCGTAATTGAAAATTTAAAGGAAGCTAATAAAAATTTAAGCAGCGTTTATGAAAAATTAAAAAAACCGGCGTTGGCATTTGAATATTATAAAACTTTTATTACTCTGCGCGATAGTATTTCAAATAAAGAAAAGACACAGGAGCTTACCCGTAAAACAATGAATTTTGAGTTCGAAAAAGAAAAAGAAAAAGAAAAAGCTGAACAGGAAAGAAGAGACTTTGCTTATTCCTCTTCAAAAAAACAACAACAAATATTATTTTTTTCGGTTGCCTTTGTTTTATTTTTGGTTTCAATTTTCTCTTTATTTCTTTACAGGAGATATAGGCTTACTACTGCACAAAAACAAATAATTGAAAACCAAAAATTATTAGTAGAAGAAAAAAGCCATCAATTAGAAGAAAAAAACAAAGATATTATTGATAGCATTACTTATGCCAAAAGACTTCAAGAAGCAATTCTTCCGTCAAGACGTTCTATAGATAACGTTTTCCCTGAAAATTTTATTTTTTACAAACCAAAAGATATTGTTGCCGGTGATTTCTATTGGATGCATACTTCAAGTGATAATTCAATTAATTTGATTGCTGCCGCAGATTGTACTGGTCACGGGGTTCCCGGAGCGCTTGTGAGTGTTGTCTGCTCAAGTGCTTTAAACAGAAGCGTAAATGAATTTGGTTTAACAGATCCGGGACAAATACTTGATAAAACCCGGGATTTGGTTTTAGAAACTTTCGATAAAACTCTTGGGGAGGTTAATGATGGCATGGATATAAGTCTGGCCGCTGTTAAAAGATTCCCCGACTCAAAGAAAGTGATAGTTAATTGGGCAGGTGCTAATAATTCTCTCTGGTATGTAAATAATAAGGAATTAAAGGAAATAAAAGGCGATAAACAACCTATTGGAAAATATATTTTGCAAAAACCATTTACAACTCAAACTTTGGAATTGGATGAACATGATGCGATCTATCTTTTTTCTGATGGGTTTGCTGATCAGTTTGGTGGTGGAGATGGTAAGAAATTTAAGCTTAAACAAATGAAAGATCTATTTAGGTTTAATTCAAATAACAGTTTAAAAGAACAAGAGAGAATCTTTGACGAAACTTTTGCAAAATGGAAAGGGAAACTCGAGCAAGTTGATGATATTTTAGTTATAGGAGTGAGAGTGTGAAGTGAATCAAGAAAAAAGAATTAATTTCGGTTGGCTATTATAGATTGCAATTTGTTTAACAAAACCAAATCTACATTTTCATCGGAGAAAAATAAAAACTCCTCCAGTCGGGGTGTTTAAAGTTAATTTTGTATATTTATTATTGTAAATAAGGTCGAACTGCAAAACATTATTCATTAGTCTTTACATGAAAACATATTCTCATTTTTACAAATTAATTACTTGTTTATTATTCCTGTTATTTTTTATAAACGAATTAAACGCTCAGAATTTATTGTGGGCAAAAACGATGGGTTCTTCTTCTCAAAATGAGGGTAAAGCGATGACATTTATAATTAAATTTTATTCCCTTTGAAGAAAGTAATAAAAAAAATAGCCAGGTTTATTTTCCTTTTCATTTCAGTAATATTAATTCTATTAATTACTGTTCCCTATTTTTTTAAGAAAAAAATTGAGACATTAGTTATTCAAAATATAGATAAGAAAATAAATGCAAAAGTGTTTTTTAAAGACTTAAGGATTTCTGCATTTAAACACTTTCCGCATATAACCGTTACATTATATAATGTATCCGTTACAGGCGTTGCTGATTTTACCGGAGATACGCTTGTTTCCGCTAAAGAAATTGACGCTACCATAGGCATTTATACTTTTTTAAAAGGAAAACATGAAGTGAACGGCATTCATTTACAGGAGCCATTAATTTATGCACGCATTCTTGAAAATGGTAAAGCAAGTTATGATATTGCAAAACCGGATACATCTTCAACTAATAAATCAAAGGAAAGCAGTTTTGAAATTGCTATCGATCACTGGTCCATTAATAACGGCCGCATTGTTTATGACGACAAGCTGCAAAAAACCTATCTTGAAATTGGAGGCTTATATCACAATGGGTCCGGTGATTTTAAACAGGAAGTTTCTGACCTGGATATTACCACTAAAATAAATGATTTAACTTTTCAATACAATGGCATCCGCTATTTTAATAAAAAATTATTTGCAGCTGATCTGCAAATGGAAATGAACCTTAAAGAAAAGAAATTTACTTTTAGGGATCATGCC
The DNA here is from genome assembly GCA_035567575.1 of Bacteroidia bacterium. GTDB lineage: Bacteria > Bacteroidota > Bacteroidia > B-17B0 > Aurantibacillaceae > JAHEYG01. The sequence goes on along the minus strand of DATMPR010000455.1, from coordinate 1,251 downwards.
TTTCAGCTTGGAGATTTTAAATTTGGTTTTGACGGTTATTTTAAGCTGCTTGATAAAGGTTATGAAACCGACTTGAAATTTGTTGTGAATGAAACATCTTTTAAAAACCTGCTTTCTTTATTCCCGGGCATCCATAAAAAAGACCTTGAAGGTATTGAAACCAATGGCGAGTTTACCTGTAATGGCAATATAAGGGGCGTGTATGATATTCAGGATAATCGCGTACCAACTTTTCATATTGACTTAAAAGTTATGGATGCTACGTTTAAATACAATCACCTGCCAAAAGCCCTGGAGAAAATAAATTTTGATTTCGTTGCGGATAATCCGGATGGAGACCCAGAGCATACAACCTACAATATAAAAGCGTTTCATTTTGAAATAGACAAACAGTCAACTCATGGCAGCATAACCATTAAAGGGAAGAAAAACATACGGATAAAGAGTGATATTAAATTATCAGCGAACCTTGCTGAAATAGAAAATCTTATTCCGTTAGACGGCCTGCTTTTAAAAGGTAAATTGGATGCTGAGCTTAATGTAGACGGCATCTATAATGATTCTCTCAAACTGCTCCCCGCATTTCATGTTGATATGAAGGCAGAAAACGCCATGTTCAGATATAAGAAACTGCCAAAGTCGATAGATAATATAAATTTCCATTTAATTGCAAATAATGTGGATGGTGATATGGAGCATATTAATTGTAACATTCCTGTTTTCCATTTTGAAGTGGATAAAAATCCTGTGCATGGAAACATATTTGTAAAAGGATTAAAGGACGCGCAGGTAAATGCCGACATTAAGATCAAAGCCGATTTGGCCCATATAGAAAAAATATACCCGATAGACGGTCTTATTTTAAAAGGTATCTTAAATTCAGAAATAAAAATTAATGGAAGATATAACGACTCGCTTAAACTATTTCCAAAAGCGGATGTTTTTGTTGCTTTAGAAAAAGGCTATGTAAAATCTAAGAATATGCCTGCAGAAATGGATAGCATCCATTTAAGCGCTGAAGTTACCAATATCACCGGTAAAATTGCAGATACCCGCATTAGCCTTAACAACCTTACTTTTTTATTAGATGGCGAACCATTTGTAATGAGTGGAACGATGTCTGATTTAAAGGATTATAACTACGACATAAAAATAAACGGCCTGCTTGACCTGGCAAAACTAACACAATTATATCCCATTGAAAATACCAGTGCCAAAGGCACTTTTGATTTTGATATTATCACCAAAGGG
>DATMPR010000454.1:0-2499 GCA_035567575.1 Bacteroidia bacterium | reverse complement strand
TTTAATAAAGTATCGCGCGCATAATCTTCTTTAAAAATCCATTCATCTAAACGATAAGTATAAAATTTATCACCATGATTTTCTGAAAATTCTTTTGCTTTACTCTTCTGAAATATTATTTCTGTTGGTTGGAGGCTTTGTAAAAGTTTATCAATATATTGAGGTGTCCCTTGCGAAACAATAAATTCTCCCGTCGAAATATCTATAAAAGCAATTCCGCATAAAGTTTTATCAAAATGTATTGCTGCCAGAAAATTATTGCTCTTATGATCTAAAATTTTATCATTGAATGAAACCCCTGGTGTAACCAATTCAGTCACTCCTCTTTTCACGATTTTCTTAGTAAGCTTGGGATCTTCCAATTGATCGCATATGGCAACCCTTTGTCCGGCTCTGACTAATTTAGGAAGATAGGAATCTAAGGAATGATAAGGAAAACCTGCTAATTCGATGAAAGTACCTGTACCATTTGCACGTTTAGTTAAAACAATTCCGAGAATATTTGCGGCTTTGATAGCGTCTTCGCCAAAGGTTTCATAAAAATCCCCAACTCTGAAAAGCAATAATGCATCAGGGTATTTTGCTTTTATTGTAGAATATTGGCGCATCAAAGGGGTATCAGCTATTTTCTTATCTGTAATCATTGGGCGAAATTAAAATAATAAAAGGATAAATTGAATTGTTATTAGCTATTTGTTAATCTTATGGATACATTTGCAAAAAAAATTGTGATGAGAAAATTAAAAAATGAAGAATTAGGAAGGAAATCAATTGAGGAATATAAAAGGGCATCTAAAATCCCTATTGTAATTTTGTTAGACAATGTGAGAAGTTTAAATAATATCGGTTCTATATTTCGGACCGCTGACGCTTTTTTAATTGAAGCAATATATTTATGCGGAATAACTGCAAAACCGCCCCATAAAGACATTCAAAAAACAGCTTTAGGCGCGACAGAATCTGTTGAGTGGAAGTATTTTGAAGATACAATAGATGCGATTAAAGAATCAAAAAAAGCAGGCTATAAAATTATTATTGTCGAACAGATTGACAAAAGTATCTCCCTATCGGAATTTTATCCAGAAATAAATGCTAAATATGTTTTTGTTTTCGGCAATGAAATAACCGGCGTCGATGAAAGACTTTTGACTTATGGAGATAAATTTGTGGAAATATTTCAAAGTGGAACTAAACATTCACTGAATATTGCTGTAAGTGTCGGAATAGTTATTTGGGATATTTTTAATAAACAATCAGGTATAAAATAAAAAACCCGCTTTTTGAGCGGGTCTTTTTATTTTAATTATAAACAAATTTATTTCACAAGTTTAAAATCAACTCTCCTATTTATTGAGTCGATATCTTTAGCTAAATGATCAGTTTTACCTTTTGATTCAGTTGATAATCTGCTGGCATCAATTCCGTAAACTTTCACTAAATGATCTTTAACTTCTTTTGCTCTTCTTTCACCCAAAGCCTGGTTATATTGTTCTGAACCACTTTGATCGCAATGACCAATTATTTTAAGTTTAAGTTTTGGATCATCCTTTAAAGCAATTGCAATAGAAGCTAAATTTTCGTATTCACTATACTGAATGGCTGATACATCTAAAGGGAAATATACAGATGGGAAGAAACCTGAACCACCGGTATTCATATTGTTTACAGTGGTTTTAAGATTATTAAAGTCAGAATTTAATCCATCAATTCTTTTTCCAAAATCATCCAATTTTTTGTCAGTAGCCTTACCTGCACTGTCAATAGTGTTATGCATATCTGCTAATTGATTGTTAACTGTTTGAGCTAAACCATCAATTTTCTTCTTAACATCTGATATTTGCTCATAAATTTCACCAGCAGGATTTACCCAATCAATATTTTTCTCTTTTTTGCCAAAAATATAGATCAATCCTAAATAAGCATAACCATAAGATTCATGATAAACTGCCGGGTCCCAGGTATAATCCAATTTACTGCCCAAGGCAACAGTATATCTGTATTTTAATAAAATGTTGAAATGCTTTGATGCGTTATAGATAATTCCAACTCCTGCAGGGACAATAAATTCATCAGTATTACCAAGTCCTCTTTTCGAATATCTAACGCCGGTAGTATCAAGAGTTGAAGTCTTTTGATTAAAATTGCTTGTAAAGGAAGGATCAAAATTAATATAACCCCAACCAATTGAACCTACTAAATTAAATTTTTTGGCTTTGCGACTAAGCCATGAAAAATTCCCTAACGTAAAAACTCCATTAATGGATAAATCATAACCTTTGGCATCTGATTCACCATTAAGTAACAAATTGTTGAACCTGTGTTGCCCGTCAAAATAACTTCCATAAACATTCTTGCCTTTTATGTCACCCATTGCAAACTGGGCTTCTAATCCAAAAAGATGAGATAACGATTTTTTAACCGTAGCCCCAAAATATAACCCTGGGTCTTTTACAGGACGGTCTTTGTAATAAGCCTCTGTTGTTACGTTGCCATAAAGTA
>DATMPR010000453.1:0-17012 GCA_035567575.1 Bacteroidia bacterium | reverse complement strand
AAAGGGTAGTTTTGCTAAAGCAAAGCGGACAAATAAAATAAAACAAAGCTGCTAAACCAATTGACCAAATAATGCGGAATAATTTAGAGGATAGAATTTTTTTCATAATGTTTAATTTGCTGATTTGCTAATGCGTTAATTTGCTGATGTGTTGATAATGGTTTTAATTCTACAAAATAACCAATTATCAAATTAGCACATCATCACATCGCCACATTATCACATCAAGTGAATCTCATCAAATATAAAGCCGAAGTCTGCAAGAAAATTTCTTTTTAAGACTTTTTAACTATCGAGCTTAATAAGGGCAAAAACCGAGTAATTCATCATATCCATATAATTGGCGTCAACCCCTTCTGAAATGATGGTTTTACCGAGGTTATCTTCAATTTGTTTTACACGGAAGATCTTCATTAAAATAAGGTCAGTAAGGGAACTTATCCGCATATCACGCCAGGCTTCGCCGTAATCATGGTTTTTATCTTCCATTAATTTTTTGGTGGCGGCAACGTGTTTATCAAATAAACGTTCTACTTCTTCAGCAGGCAGATCAACACGGGAATCTTCTGCTAATTCAAGTTGGATCATGGCAATAACACAATAATTAATTATACCGATATATTCACCCTTTATATCATCAACTACCTTTTGGGCGCCTTTACTTTCTATGCTTTTTATGCGTTGGGCTTTAATAAAAATTTGGTCGGTAAGCGAAGTTGCCCGTAAATTGCGCCATGCGGTGCCATAATCTTTCATCTTTTTTAAAAAGATATCTTTGCATAGCTTTATGGCTTTATCGTATTGTACACTTGTAGTTTGCATATGAGCACTAAAATTAAAGAAAATATACCAAATCACTACCAAATAAATGCAAAAATGCTTTCGTTTGAAAAGCCTTTGGTAATGGCCATTGTGAATTTAACGCCGGATAGCTTTTATGACGGTGGAAAATACAGCGAAGTAGCAGATGTTTTACGTGATGCAGAAGAAAAAATAAAACAAGGTGCGGACATTATAGATATTGGAGCAGCTTCATCAAGACCAAACGCCAAAGAAATTGATGCAAAAGAAGAGTGGGTTAGATTAGAATCGGTTTTAAAAGAATTGCGGAAAAATTTTCCTCAAACTTTTATTTCGGTTGATACTTATCGCTCGGTTATTGCAAAAAGGTCTTCGGATTTGGGCGCAGATTTAATAAATGATATTTCAGGCGGGAATTTGGATGCGAAAATGTTTGAAACGATATCGAAATTAAATGTAGGTTATGTTTTAATGCATATGAAGGGTACACCGCAAACGATGCAGCAAAATCCTGAGTACGGTGATGTGGTTTTTGAAGTGAAAACTGAACTGGAACAAAAAATAAATAAGTTAACCGAATTGAATTTCAAAAATATTATTTTGGATGTAGGTTTTGGTTTTGGAAAAAATAATGAACACAATTATCAATTATTAAAACAATTGCCGCAATTTTCAGAATTAGGCTTCCCGGTTTTAGCAGGAATTTCACGAAAGAGCATGATCAATAAAATAATTCACACAAATCCTGTAACTGCTTTAAACGGAACAACTGTTTTAAATACGATCGCTTTATTAAATGGCGTTAAGATTTTAAGAGTACATGATGTTACTGAGGCGAAACAAGCAATTGAGTTAATTGAGTTTTATAAAGCTGTTTAATTAGTTTTGGGGCTTACCGCCGAAAAGGCGGTCGGGCTGCTACAGGCTACGCTATCGCTCCGGTTTTTTGCCGAAAAGGCAAAAGAACTAAACCTTTCGCATCCCTAAGCCAGGTTATCCTAATTCTTCATCATTTTCCTTTGGTTAATTCTCTGGTCTATTTTTTGCGTGAGGGATTGAACGGCATGTTTGAGCTCTTTTTATTTTTCATAAAAATAAAAAAGCGAGTAGCGAAAGCCCGGCCCGCAGGGACACGCCCAGAAACTAATCTTCTTTCTTCTTTTCTTCATGCTCATCTTTCGGTTTAAAATGATAATGAATGGTCATGTCGTTCTGCTCTAAAAATTTCTGATAAGCATCTTCTTGCGCTTTTTCTTCCGCTTCAAAATCAACGCCATCATCTTCCCAAATAATTTCTTGTCGCTGCGGACCTTCTTTCCTGTAATTATAAGCAACGAACACGCCCGAAATAGCGCCGAACAAATGTGCCTCCCAGGAAACATTGCGTTCCAAAGGAAAAATGCCATACATCATACTTCCATATAAAAATGCAACGAGAGCAGAAATTACCATTAAGGGTTTGTGACGGCGAAACACGCCGCTGAAAAATAAAAAAGTTGCAGCGCCATAAATTAATCCGCTCGCGCCAATGTGATAAATAGAACCTTCAGGATTATTTCTTCCGCCAACCCATAACCAAATGCCGGCCATAAAATAGATCCATAAAAAACTTCCCCAGGCAATTGGTTTGTAAAAATAAAAGGTGAGCATGCCTAACACCAAGAGCGGAATACTATTACCTGCGATGTGTTCTAAATTGGAATGAAGAAAAGGTGAAAATAAAATTCCGGTTAATCCGCTTAGTGTTCTTGGCGATGTACCGAATCTGGCTAAGTTTAAATTAAATTTTGTATCCAGAAAAAAAACCAGCCACATAACCGCTAAAAAGCACAGCGGAAAAAAACTAATACTTAATAATTGTTTCGAAAGATAATTTTTCAATTTATTTACAGGGATTCCCTATACAAATTTACATTTCTGAGGTTTGCCACGAAAACACTAAAACACAAAATTTCACAAAAATCTTAGTGGGATTTAGTGATCTGTTGTTTTTGCGGTTCATTAGTTTTGCCCGGATATTTAACTAATGCTTCTTTTAAACAGGTCATCGCATTATTCAGATCTTCCAAATTTAAAACATAAGCAATACGAACTTCATTCGTTCCTGAGCCGGGTGTAGAATAAAATCCGGTTGCAGGGGCTAACATTACGGTTTGTTTATTGTAGTCGAAATCTTCTAACAGCCACTGACAAAATTTATCGGCATTATCAATTGGCAAACGGGCAATGCAATAAAAAGCCCCGCTTGGTTTCGGGCAAAACACGCCGGGAATTTTATTTAAAGCATCGACAACAAAATTGCGGCGGGAAATGTATTCTTTTTTTACATTATCAAAATAAGATTGAGGTGTATCTAAAGCGCCTTCGGCGCCAATTTGTCCGTAAGAAGGAGGACTTAACCTTGCCTGCGCAAATTTTAATGCTGATGCCATTACTTCTTTATTTTTGCTAATGAGCGCACCAATTCGCGCACCGCAAGCGCTATAACGTTTTGAAATGGAATCTAACAGAACAACATTATTTTCGATGCCGCTTAAATGCATTACGGAAACATATTCTTTATCATCGTAACAAAATTCGCGGTACACTTCGTCGCTCAATAAAAACAGATCGTATTTTTTTACTAAGTCGCGCAACGCTTCTAATTCAGCTTTTGTATATAAATATCCCGTTGGGTTACCGGGATTACAGATCATGATACCTTTTGTTTTTGGAGTAATTATTTTTTCGAAATCAGAAATAGGAGGCAAAGCAAAACCGCTTTCAATAGAACTTGGAATTGGTTTAACAATTACATCAGCCGATTTCGAGAAGCCGTTATAATTAGCATAAAAAGGTTCAGGAATAATTATTTCGTCACCGGGATTAAAACAAGTTTGCATGGCAATAGAGATTGCCTCAGAACCGCCACAGGTAATAATTATATCCGTAAAATCAACATTTATGTTATACGATCTGTAATATCCGCTTAATTTTTTGCGGTAACTTTCATTGCCTGCACTATGACTGTATTCTAAAACCTTGATAGGAGCAACTTTAACCGCATTCAAAAAAGCATCAGGAGTTGCTATGTCGGGCTGACCAATATTTAAATGATAAATTTTAACACCGCGTTTTTTTGCTGCTTCAGCAAAAGGAACCAGTTTCCGAATGGGAGAAGCCGGCATTCCAACGGCTTTATTAGAAATTTTTGGCATGGAATTAAGATTAAAAAAACAACAAATGTAAGCATTTTAAATGGGGTTCTAATGGAGGATACTTTTAATTAAATGTTGATAGAAATTATGGTAGCGGGTTAATAAAAGCGTATATTTGACGGTTAATTTTTTATGAACGAAGAACCTGTAATTGCAGCCGAACCAAGGCAATTGTATCCGTATCAAGCGGAAGCCGTAGAAAAAATCTTTAAGCTTCTTACGGAATTACCTCCAAACGCTAATTTATTATTTCAACTGCCAACCGGCGGAGGAAAAACCATTATTTTTTCTGAAATAGCGCGCCGATTTATTGAAAAATATAAACGTAAAGTTTTAATATTAACTCACCGCATCGAGTTAAGCAAACAAACATCGGATGTGTTGTTTGAATTGGGAATTAAAAACAAAGTAATTAATTCAGAAGTAAAAGATCTTCCTGCGCAAAGTGAATACAGCTGTTTTACTGCATTAGTTGAAACATTGAATAATCGCTTACAGGAAAATGATCAGTTTTTAGAAGATATTGGTTTGGTGATCGTAGATGAGGCGCATAATAATTCCTTCCGCAAAATTTTCCATTATTTTAATGATATAAATATTTTAGGCGTTACGGCAACGCCTTTAAGCAGCAATAAAAAATTACCGCTTTATCAAACCTATAGCGAATTAATAGTTGGACAAAGCATTCCGAATTTAATTGAACAAGGATATTTGTGTGAAGGCGTTACTTATTCTTACGATGTTAATTTAAGTTCTTTAAGAATTGGAACCACTGGTGAATTTACAGTTGGTTCGCACGAAACATTGTATACGCAAACGATGATGCAGAGTAAGTTGATCGAAGCTTATGAAGAAGTATCCCGCGGAACAAAAACTTTAATTTTTAACGCTGGTATTTTAACAAGCCGCGCCGTTTACGAAACTTTTAAGAAAAAAGGTTATCCTGTTCGTCATTTGGATAGCACATTTAGCGATAAAGAACGCGCAGAAACTTTAGATTGGTTCCGTAAAACAAAAGATGGAGTGCTGTCATCAGTTAGTATTTTAACAACCGGTTTTGATGAGCCTGAAGTAGAAACCATCATGCTTAACCGCGCTACAAAATCATTAACACTTTATCATCAAATGATAGGAAGAGGAAGCCGGGTTCTTCCAAACAAAAAACAATTTAAAATTTTGGATCTGGGAAATAATTCGCGTCGTTTTAATCTATGGCAATACCCTATCGACTGGAAACACGTTTTTGTTGCACCGCATTTATATTTAGAGCACCGTTATAAAGATGAGTGGGATTATGAATTAGAGAATGATTATGAAATGCCTGCTGAAATTAAAGAACGTTTTTTAAATTCATCTCAGGAATCATTTATCGTGCGTGATCATTATTTAGCTTGTTTACGCAGAGGCTTAAAACCACAAACTGTGATCGACGAATCATTAGAAGATCATTTCGGGCGGATTAAAGATAATGCATCTGATGCTGATGAAGCATTTGAATTATTTAATTTGTTAAGCGAAGAAATGAAATACCGTATTAAACAATTCGGTAAATGCATTAATGCAACTAATAATTATACCGATTGGCAATGTCAAACGTATTCGAGCAAACTGAGGAGAAGAGTGATGAACTTTTTTGCTGAGTAATGAGTTTATTCAAACTATATAAATTTTCAGGTATAATTTCCTTAGTATGCGGTATACTTGCTGCATGTTGTTTAGTAAGTTTGCGTACTGTTCCTTTTGGTTTATTATTGTCGGTTTTTGGATTTGTTTTATCGGGCATAAATGTTTTTTTAGATGCAAAACATGAATTCTCGGGTAAAAAATATCCTTTAGGTTATGCAGGAATGATCTTAAGTTCTCTTCCCGTAGTTTTTTTAATGATCATGATTTTCCGTCACTAATTGAATTCGGTAAAAAAATATTTATCACTCATAAAATTCAGTCATACTGTATTTGCATTACCTTTTGCAATTATTGGATTTTGTCTGGCTATTCATTCGGGCAAAGTTGTTTTTAATTGGGAAAAATTATTTTTAGTTGTAGGCTGCATGGTGTTTGCAAGAAGCGCGGCCATGGCCTTTAACAGATATATCGATAGAAGTTTTGATGCAAAAAATCCACGTACTGCTATTCGCGAAATTCCTGCCGGACAAATAAAGCCGAAATCGGCAGCAGCTTTTACTTTAGTTAGCGCAGCATTATTTATGGCGAGTGCTTATTTTATAAATCATTTGTGTTTTTATTTATCACCGGTTGCTTTATTGGTAGTGTTAGGTTACAGTTTTACAAAACGTTTTACGCCTTTTTGTCATTTAATTTTAGGTTTGGGTTTAAGTCTGGCCCCGATTGGAGCGTATCTTGCTTTAACCGAACGTTTCGATGTTTTACCAATTCTTTTTTCGGTGGTAGTGTTTTTTTGGGTAGGAGGTTTCGATATTATTTTTGCCTTGCAGGATGAAGAATTTGACAGGAGCGAAGGTTTAAAATCAATTCCTGTCTTAATGGGGAAGGCTAAAGCGTTGCGTTTATCCGAATTCATGCATTTAATTGCAGCTTCAATAGTAATTATCGCTTTTTTTTATGGCGGTTTTTCATGGCTTTACATTGGAGGGGCAGTTGTTTTTATCGGACTCCTGATCTATCAGCACTTAATTGTAAAACCCGATGATCTAAGCCGTGTGAACCTCGCTTTTGGTACCAGCAATGGTATTGCCAGCGTTATTTTCAGTCTGTTCGTTTGTCTGGATATTTTTCTGCTTTAGATCACTTAACATTTATTAGACAAACCCCCATTTTCTCCCCTCAATTATTTTTTTGATTAATTAAAAAATCATTTAGATTTGTCGCTCATTCTTCAATTATGGAAGTAAAAGAATTAAAAGATAGCCCACTTGCGCAAAACCCGGTTATTGCCCAAATGATGTTGAACAATCACGAACAGGTTGTTTTTTGCAACGATAACGCTACAGGTTTAAAAGCCATTGTTGCTATTCACAATACAGTACTCGGTCCTTCATTAGGCGGCACACGTATGTGGAATTATAATAGCGAAATGGAAGCTTTAACGGATGTATTACGTTTGTCGCGCGGTATGACTTATAAATCATCTGTTGCCGGATTAAATTTAGGCGGCGGAAAAGCAGTTATTATTGGCGATGCAAAAAAAATAAAAACAGAAGCTTTATTGCGCCGTTTCGGAAAATTCATTGATAGTTTAGGCGGGAAATACATTACTGCAGAAGATGTAGCAATGAGCAGCCGCGATATGGAGATCATTCACATGGAAACTGAATACGTTAGCGGTTTACCTGAAAACATGGGTGGCAGCGGTGATCCTTCACCTGTTACAGCTTATGGAGTTTATGTGAGTATGAAAGCAAGTGCAAAAGAAGCTTTTGGAAGCGATAGTTTAGCAGGTAAAAAAGTTTTAGTTCAGGGTATCGGACACGTTGGCGAAAGTTTAGTTGCACATTTAACCAAAGAAGGCGCTAAAATTTATGTGAATGATATTAGTGATGAGCGCGTAAAAGACGCTGTTGCAAAATATAAAGCAGAAGCAGTTTCCGCTGATAAAATGTTTGATCTGGATATTGATATTTATGCCCCATGTGCTTTAGGTGCAACTGTAAATGATGATACGTTAGGACGATTAAAATGTAAAGTTATTTGTGGCGCTGCTAATAATCAATTAGCCGATGAGAAAAAACATGGTGAGTTGGTAATGTCAAAAGGCATTTTATATGCCCCTGATTTTGTTGTGAATGCCGGTGGCATTATCAATGTGTTTTACGAATTAGAAGGTTATAACCGCGAACGTGCCATGGCACACGCCGAGAAAATTTACGATACAACCTGGAATATTTTTCAAACTGCAAAAGCTGATAAGATCCCGACTTACGCAGCCGCAAACAGAATTGCGGAAGCAAGAATAGCGGCTATCGCAAAAATAAACGCCGTATTGTAAAATTTAAGAGCTTAGATTTTAGATATAAGAATAAAAAAATAAAAAGATGTATGTCAAGTTAAATTGTTAATTTCAAAGAATCAAAAAAGTCACAAATACTAAAAATCTTAAATCTAATTTCTTAAATCTTAATTTTAACTCCGTTCTTTATGCTAAATCGCCGCTTCCTCCGAATAAAAGTCATGCAAATGCTATACTCTTTTTACCAGCATGAAAATGGCGATGTTGCGTTCTTCGAAAAAGAACTTTTTAAAAGTCTGGATAAAGTTTACAATCTCTACATTTATGTTTTAGCCCTTTTTACTGATCTGCATCATAATGCATATTCGGTAATTGATGAGCATAAGAATAAACGTTTACCTACCAAAGAAGATCTTAATCCCAATTTAAAATTCATTAATAACACTTTGCTTATTGCGCTTTCCGAAAGTAAAGAGCTGAAAAAAGAAATTGAAAAACAAAGAGTTTCCTGGGTTGATCATTATGATGTGGTGAGAAAACTTTACAATGAAATTTGCGTCAGTGAAGACTACCGAAATTACATTGCTATCGTGGAGCCTGGTGTTAAAGACGACCGTAATTTATTAATTAATATTGTTGTGAATCATTTGGATGAACATGATCTGTTGAATCATGTTTTCGAAGAACAAAATATTCATTGGGCGGATGATACTTTTTTAGCTTTTAATTCTGCCATCCGTACTTTCGAAACTTTTGATGGTAAATTTAAATTAATGCCGTTGTTGAAAGATGTGGAAGATGATAAATTATTTGTTTCTGCATTATTCAAAAAAACAATTCAGTATAATGCTGAATACGAAGAATTAATTCAGGCGCACACCAAAAATTGGGAATTGGATCGCATTGCTAATATGGATATGTTATTGATGAAAATGGCCATTGCTGAAATTCTTCATCTCAAAAACGTACCGGTTAAAGTATCCTTAAATGAGTATATCGATATCTCGAAAGAATACAGTACTCCAAATAGCAAAACTTTTATTAACGGAGTGCTCGATAAAATTATTTTACAGCTCAAAAATGAGGGCAAGATCGAAAAAACTGGTCGCGGATTACAGGAATAAAGCCACAATCCCGATAGCTATCCGGATCGCAGATGAGTATTCATATTGATTCGTATTCTTGCTTAGCCACTTAGATTCGTATATTCGTACCAATCCGTATTTCGTAGATGTTAGTATATTGTTAACAGTAATTCTTTCCTTCCCAATTAGTTTTTTTTAATATTAACTTCTGTGGAATAAAACTCATCCCTCTATGAATAAGTATATAGCTATATTTCTGTTTTCGTGTTTTGTTTTTAGTCTGAATGCCCAAAAAGATAAGGATAAAAAAAGCGAAGACACTTTTCAAAAGTTGCCGGAAACCCTTTTAGTAGAATTAAATAAATTCAGAAAAAGTAAAGGATTAGATACTCTCGAGTTTAACGAAATGCTTAACAATGCAGCTGAAATAAGCGTTTCTGCTTATGATGGGGGCGGACAACCAAAAGTTGAGGCAAAGAAAACAAAAAAGAATCTTAAAAAAGTTGGCGCAACCTCTAAGGGTGAAGAATGTTTAATGAATGCACCGGTAAGTAAGGGCCGTGAGAATTATTCAACTGATGAAGTCGCCAAAGTGATTTATGTAAGGTGGGAGAATAATAAAAAAGATTTCCCGATCGTATTAAATCCGAAATATGTTTATGTGGGCATTAAATATATTTTGAGTGATGATGGAAAAAAAGTTTACGCTTCTGCAATTTTTGGCGGATATGATATTACCAATGATGGTGCTAAAATGGGAAAAGAATTAGCGGTTCCTTTCAATACCAAATCAAAAAAAATGAAAGCACCCGATCTAAAAGGCTGCAAGAATTGCGATAAATGGAAAAACTATGATAACCTGCAAAAAGGAATTTATGTTGCGAACGGAAAAGTTTATTTAAAGTATAACAGCATAAAAGAACTAAAACGTTTATTGAAAAAACCAAAAGACGGTTTGGCAATTGATATCGTTCAGCGCGCGCAATACGACAAACCCGATTACAACATTCTAGATAACAACCTTTACAATAAAGGAATAATGGGCAAGGTTGTTTACAAGGATAAATTTTTTAAGAAAAATTTAATAAAGCCTGATCCTAAAGCGAAAAAGAAAGCAAGAATTACCAAGATAGAAGTGGAGATGGGAAAATTTGATCCCAAGATAACAGGTCCATACGAAATAAATTTAGTTGTTGTGCAAGACGGTAAAGTGTGCCGTACACTCACAAGAACATATTTAGAGAACGGCGATCAGGAAAGCAGCACACCAATTGGAATTCTACCTGCACCGGATTCAAAAGGATTAAAACCTGCGTTTGAACCGCGTTCTGAGAGTTCTATCATCAATTTCAGTATTCCTTTCGCAAAAAATAAATCTGAATTTAAGAATGAAGATATCCAACCTTTGATCAGCGCTTTAAACGAACCTGATTTTATTATTGAAGGACTTTATATTTACGCTTATTCATCCATAGAAGGAGATTCAGTTGCCAATGCAAAATTACAGCGTAAGCGTGCCGAGAGTGTTGCAAAGGTTTTACAAGGCCGGCAAGCTTTAAAAATTCAACCGGTAATTGAAACACGCGATAGCTGGAATCTATTTATGTTGGAGAATGATGACGGACCGAACGCTTCATTAACCACCATGGGTAAAAAAGAAGCGATCAAAAAAATTAACGCCGATAAAAAATTACAGGCAGAATTAGAACCGGTTTTAGGCCGTGAGCGTTTTGCACAGGTAATTATGGATATTACTTACGATATCAGCGGCGGTAAAGAACAGAAATTTACGCAGGTAAGTTTTGGAAGAGCCTTAAAAGCAAATAAAGAAAAGCAAGCGTATAAAATGATGGAATACGCTTACAAAAAAGTGGCTGAGAAAAAATATTCTGCCGGAGCAGTTGATAGTTTAGAGATTCCGGATACTCCGCAAAACGTTAATCTCATGAATAACAAAGTGCATTACCGCTTTTTACTAAATGGAAATTCTGTTGACGAAGATGATCAGGATGAAATTGAGCGTTTGTATAAAATTGCACCCGACAACGAAATTTTAAAATACAACAGATTGTATTGTGCAATCCGTCTGGATACCGCTTCTGCTAATCCGGAAGTGCAGGCCAAAATGCAGCAAGAGATCGATGAGATGTACACCAAAACAAAAATTGAGAAAAAATTATTAGATGGTTTAAACATTGAGTGGCAATTTAAAATAATGGAAGTATTGGATACTTCTGAATCACCGGCCTCGCAATTAGCAATAGAAGCTTGCATAACTCGCATCAAAAGTTTTTATGATCTGAAAGAAGCTTCATGGCAAAATGCTTTGAAATTGGCATTTGTGTTTTCTCGCGCTAAAGATTTTAATTATGCTTCTTCTTTATTGGAACCATTTGTAAATGAAAAGGCAGAAGAAAGTGTGATTTTTTCTTACATCAGCATAGCATCACATTTACCTGAAAAGTTTTATTCTCGCATGTTTGCCAATGCATTAAGTATTGCGCACAAACGGAATAACACACGGTATTGTAAATTGTTTGGCGATCCATTCATGAGTTTCCAGGTGTTGGATAATCCTACAATAAAGAAAGAGTTTTTTGATTCGGGATGTAAGTAATAAGAATTTTTGTTAGTGGTATTTTTATTTTGCTAATAAGAGGTTGATTACTGCGCGTTAAGTCTTTTCTTTCGAAGGCTATCTTAGAATGAGATTTGAAAACAAGTTGGTAATTGCTAGATGTAGGATTTACGCCTAGTTTTTTCACAAAGAGATTGTATTAGAGAAGAAGCGTGAGTTTCAAATTTTATTCTTTCACGTCACTTTTTGCCTTAATGCAAAAAGTAACCAAAAAAATCAAGGAAATCCGATTCCCCGCACGAGGCAACACGCCTAGCGCGGATTTCCCGGCCTGCGCGCGTTCTTCATAAGTTCGTTTATCAATACAGAAGACCTAATGGAAGATAATTTTGCCTCTATCTGTGATTCCTGGCAGTGATAGCGGTAAAGCTGAGGAAGCATGAAGTTTGCGCATTTGCTTCAGCTTTGACCGTGGTTTTCATTTTAGGTTTTTGAACCTGAATGAAAATCACCTTCAGGAATCACGAGGTTTTGCTGTCACACAACCCGACTCAAATATCCGTAGGATATTTACCCACTCTTTACCGGCACAAAAAGTGACTGGTAGAAATAAAGATTGGAAGCACAGGGATAAATAAAGATCCGTGCAAATCCGAAAACCATTTTACGAATGCAGAACTACTTGTGTTCAGGATAATTTAAAAGATTAACTCCCTCTAATCCCATTTTTTTGCGACGGTCGTTCATGCCGGATACATCTTTAACGGGATAATAGATCTCTTTATAATTCTTATCATATTTATATTGCGTGCCGTAAATTTGGTAACCTTCTTTCGCTAACCAATATTTATCTTCAAAATAAGTAAAGGCGCCTAAATTTATTTCGTTGCGTTCTGCCGCGGCTCTGAAGATCTCTAAATACTTTTCTTTTATTTGCCAGGGCGCAAAACCAATAATAAAAAATATGACTTCATTTTTTTCTCCCGTATACAATTTTTCAGGAAAACCAAAACGTTTTACAATTTTTTCGATCCGTAAATAAATTAAGGAATCATTTTGATGCGCAAGTTGTTTGAGGAAAATATATTCAGCTGAATTTTTTCCGAATTTCTCCAATGTAATTTTTAATGTGTCGCGGTATTTTACAAAGTCTTTATCTAAAGCAATTAATTCAACATTTAAACTATCGTAAGCTTCATTGCCCGTTTTTATTTTGTAAACCTCTTTCACTTTTAAACCGTTTTCGAACCACGCGGTTTTTTGTAATTGTCCGTTATCTAAATAAAAATACCACGGACCGTAATAATAAAAATGTAATTTTTTTTCTTCAACAACGATCCTTCCTTTTCCTTTAACTGCAATTTTTCCGTTGGGATGAAAATGTTTTATTTTTATTTTTTTACCTCTGTAAACTTCAATTCGTTCTTTTAAACCATCGGGTGAATTGTAGATCCATTTCCCAACCTGTACGCCATCTTTAAATTTTCCTTTATTCAAAAAAGTTGTACGTGTGCTGTCTTTATACGATATCCACAATCCGGTTTGCTGTCCGTTTTTAAACTTATTTATTTTTGATGTGGTACATGCGTTAAAAATAATTAAAGCCCCGCAAAAAGTTAAAAAGTGATGAAATATTAAGCGGTTGTTTGTCCTGATTTTGCTCAAAAAATTCCTAATTTTGTCATTCATAACAAAAATAGGTAGAATTATGTCATTTATCGAGTCAATAGTAGCCCGTCAGATCTTGGATTCAAGAGGAAATCCAACTATAGAAGTTGATGTAGTAACTGATGATGGTATGGTGGGCCGTGCAGCCGTGCCTTCGGGGGCTTCAACCGGGAGTCATGAGGCTATTGAGTTACGTGATAATGACAAAACCCAGTATATGGGCAAGAGCGTTTACAAAGCAGTAAATAATGTGAACACCGTTCTTAACGAAAACTTAAAAGGCTCTTATATAATGGATCAAAATGGCATTGATGCTAAAATGATCGAATTAGATGGAACTGAAAATAAAGCAAACCTTGGCGCGAACGCGATTTTAGGTGTATCCCTTGCGGTAGCAAAAGCTGCAGCATTAGAATCAAATATGCCGTTGTACCGTTATGTTGGTGGAGTAAATGCAAATTTATTACCAATACCGATGATGAATATTTTAAATGGCGGTGTGCATGCCGATAATGGTATTGATTTTCAGGAATTCATGATCATGCCTGTGGGAGCTGAATCTTTTAGTGAAGGTTTAAGAATGGGAACTGAAATCTTCCATCATTTAAAAGCTGTTTTAAAAGCAAAAAAAATGAGCACCAATGTTGGTGATGAAGGCGGTTTTGCACCTGATTTTAAAAATAATGAAGATGCAATTAAGGCCGTAATGCAAGCTATTGAAAAAGCAGGCTACAAACCGGGCGAAGATATTTACATTGCTATGGATGCAGCCGCTTCTGAATTTTACGACGCGAAAGCAAAAAGATATCATTTTAAAAAATCAACGGGCGATAAATTAACCAGTGATGAGATGGTGAAATACTGGGCCGACTGGTGTAAAAAATATCCTATTATTTCAATCGAAGATGGTTTTGCTGAGGACGATTGGAAAGGCTGGGCTGCAGTAACTGAAAAATTAGGTGGCGAAATCCAATTGGTTGGTGATGATCTTTTTGTTACCAATTCGCAGCGACTTGCAAAAGGAATTAATGAAGGCGTGGCTAATTCAATACTCGTAAAAGTAAATCAAATTGGTACTTTAACCGAAACCATTAACGCTGTGAACCTTGCTCATAAACATGGTTATACCTCAGTTATGAGTCATAGAAGCGGTGAAACCGAAGATACTACCATTGCTGATCTGGCGGTTGCCCTTAATTGCGGACAAATAAAAACCGGCTCAGCTTCCCGCAGCGACCGGATTGCGAAATACAATCAATTGCTTCGTATTGAAGAACAATTAGGTGGCTCAGCCCGTTATATGGGTAAGGCTTTCCGTTTCGCAAAATAATACGAATTCTATTATAAAAATGGGATTTCCCCTCTCCTCATGGGAGAGGATGGTTCGCTTTGCGAACCGGGTGAGGTTAAATTCCCTCCCAATTATTAATTTATTTAAGACAAAATTAATTTGTTTATTGTTCTGCAGTCGTTAAATTTACATAGTTAAAACCTACTCAAATGGATCCTTTAAAGTCAAAATTCAGTGAAAAAGCTGTAGCGCTTTCTGCCGAAATTAAAGATATTATTAAAAATCACGGCGATTTAAAAATGGGAGATATAACTGTCGCGCAAGTTTATCAGGGTATGCGCGGCATGTTAGGTATGGTTACCGAAACTTCTAAATTAGATGCTGACGAAGGAATCCGTTTCAGAGGATATTCTATTCCTGAATTACGCAAACAATTACCAAAAGCTCCGGGTGGAACAGAACCATTGCCCGAAGGAATATTTTATTTAATGTTAGTTGGTGAATTACCATCACAAGATGATGTTACATTTATTACTAACGAATGGATGAAACGCAGCAACGTTCCAAAACATGTTTTTGATGTGATTGAAGAATTACCTATTGATGCGCATCCAATGACACAATTTGTAATTGGTGTAATGGCCATGCAAACCGAAAGCGTTTTTGCAAAAGCTTATGCAAAAGGCATGAGCAAAAAAGATTATTGGGATTATGCTTACGAAGATTCAATGAATTTGATTGCGCGTTTACCACGTATCGCAGCATACATTTACCGCCGTAAATATAAGAACGGTGTACACATTGAACCGGATCATAAATTAGACTGGGCAGCAAACTTTGCTCACATGTTAGGTTACGATCAGGTTGACTTCAAACGGTTGATGCGTTTATATCAGACCATTCACGTTGATCATGAAGGCGGAAACGTTTCAGCGCACACAACACATTTAGTTGGTTCTGCATTAAGCGATCCTTATTTATCTTTTGCAGCAGGCATGAATGGTTTAGCAGGACCGTTACACGGTTTAGCAAATCAGGAAGTGCTGAACTGGATCATGGAGTTGAAAGAAAATTTAGGAGGAGGATTACCAACTAAAGAACAAATTGCGGAATACATTAAGAAAACTTTGGCAGAAGGAAAAGTTGTTCCGGGATATGGCCACGCTGTATTACGTAAAACTGATCCGCGCTTTACTGCACAACAAGATTTTTACAGAACATGGATCAAGCATGATGATATTTGTGAAATAGTTCAAATGGTTTACGAAGTAGCACCTCCGATCTTGGAAGCTACGGGAAAAATTAAAAATCCTTGGCCTAATGTGGATGCGCACTCAGGCGCACTCCTGGTTCACTATGGAATGCATGAATACGATTTTTATACGGTGTTATTTGGTGTAAGCCGTTCACTTGGTGTTTTAGCAAGTTTAATTTGGGACAGAGCAACCGGCTCAGCAATTGAACGACCGAATTCAACAACTACCGAAGCCATTAAAGCCAAAATTAAAGCGGCTCAGGAAACAAAAACGAATTAAAAAGAAACCCAGTCCTTTCGACTGGGTTTTTTGATTATAGAAATGAAATTACAATTAAATGATACCATAACGGCCCTCGCCACTCCTCACGGAAGCGGTGCAATTGCAATTATCCGTTTAAGCGGAAAAAGATCTTTTGAAATAACAGAGAAAATATTTTTTAATACAGAACTGAAGTCAAAAAAAATTTCTGAAGAAAAAAGTCATACAGTTCACTTGGGACTTATTGCTGAAAGTGACATAATTATTGATGAGGTCTTAGTTACTATTTTTAAAAATCCACATTCTTATACAGGTGAAGATAGTATTGAAATTTCTTGTCATGGTTCAACTTACATTCAGCAGCAAATTTTGCAATTATTATTAAAGTATGGTGCCCGAATGGCGAACGCCGGTGAATTTACTTTGCGTGCATTTTTAAATGGGAAATTTGACTTGTCCCAAGCAGAGGCGGTGGCAGATCTGATCGCAAGTAATTCGGGATTATCGCATCAGGTGGCGATGCAGCAAATGCGCGGGGGTTTTTCAAATAAAATAAAAATATTGCGCGATCATTTAGTGAATTTTGCTTCTTTAATTGAATTGGAATTAGATTTTAGTGAAGAAGATGTTGAGTTTGCGAATAGAAGTGATCTGAAAAATTTAGTTCAAAGTATAATAGGCATCATCGAAAAACTGGTTCATAGTTTTGAAGTTGGTAATGTAATTAAAAATGGAATACCCGTTGCGATAGTTGGAAAACCAAATGCTGGTAAATCAACTTTATTAAATGTTTTATTAGATGATGATAGGGCAATTGTAAGTGAGATCCCGGGCACCACGCGCGATACCATTGAAGATGAAATTGTAATTGAAGGTGTATTGTTTCGTTTTATTGATACGGCCGGTATCCGTACCACAACAGATATAGTTGAGCAAATGGGTGTGAA
>DATMPR010000452.1:0-6697 GCA_035567575.1 Bacteroidia bacterium | reverse complement strand
ATAATTATTATTGTTTTACTGGTGATCAATGTGACAGGTTTACCAACGATCAAAGAAGATATTCCAAAAAAAGATCGTGAAACAAAAACCGAAACACCAATAGAAAAACCGGTTTCAGATGTTTGGATCGCCCCTGATACAACACAAATTAAAACTGAAAAGAATGCGGCACAAATTATTTACGGCAGAGATCTGATTGCTAACACCTCTTTTTATTTAGGACCAAAAGGAAAAGTACAGCAGATAAGCAACGGCATGAATTGTCAGAACTGTCATTTAAATGCAGGTACAAAACCATTTGGAAATAATTACAGTGCAGTCGCTTCAACCTATCCAAAGTTTCGCGAACGCTCCGGCAGCATCGAAACAATTTACAAACGGGTTAATGATTGTTTTGAAAGAAGTTTGAACGGAAAAGCTTTAGATTCTCTCAGTAATGAAATGCAAGCTATTGTCTCCTACATAAAATGGTTAGGAAAAGATGTTCCCAAAGGAGAAAAACCAAAAGGCTGCGGCATTACAGATCTGACTTATCTCGATCGTCCGGCTGATCCTGAAAAAGGAAAAATAATTTACATGCTTAAATGCAAAACCTGTCACATGGAAAATGGCGGCGGAAAATTCAATTCAGGCGAACTAACGTACCAGTACCCTCCTCTTTGGGGCGAACATAGTTATAACAAAGGAGCCGGTCTTTTCCGTTTATCACGTTTTGCAGGTTATGTAAAATCAAACATGCCGCAAAACACAACTTTCGATGCACCACAATTAACAGATGAAGAAGCCTGGGATGTTGCAGCCTTTGTTAATTCACAACCGCGTCCCGATAAAGATCTAAGTAAAGACTGGCCAAAAATTGCAGGTAAACCGGTCGATCATCCTTTTGGACCTTATGTTGATAAATTTACGGAGTTACAACATAAATACGGACCTTTTGGACCAATTGCTGAAGCCAGAAAGAAAACAAAAAAATAAAATTCATATATTCACCATTATAAAATAACAACATGAATATTTTAACACAACCCTGGCCCTGGTACATTGCCGGTCCTCTTATCGGACTAATGGTCCCGTTTTTACTTTTGCTTGGAAATAAAGCTTTCGGTATTTCTTCATCGCTCCGTCATATTTGCGCAGCCTGCATTCCAACCAAAGCAAATTTTTTTAAATACGATTGGAAAGCTGAAAAATGGAATTTAGTTTTTGCATTGGGAATGGTGATTGGCGGATTAATTGGTGGTTACTTTTTCGCAAATCCAAACCCTATTGCATTATCAGAATCCGCAATTGAAAGCATGAACAGCCTGGGTGTAAAAAATTATTCAGGATTAATTCCGTCCGATGTTTTCAATTTTCAGGCGCTGTTAAGTTTAAGAGGATTTATTTTAATGGTGGTTGGAGGTTTTATGATCGGATTCGGCACACGTTATGCAGGCGGTTGTACTTCCGGTCACGCTATAATGGGCTTATCCAATTTACAATGGCCCTCATTAGTTGCTACTTGTTGTTTTTTTGCAGGCGGTTTACTAATGACCTGGTTTATTCTTCCAATAATAATGCATTTATAATATTTAGCTCATGAAAAATTTAAAATTTTTATTACTAGGCACTATTTTCGGATTTATTTTAATTAAAGCTGAAGTTGTTTCCTGGTTCCGCATTCAGGAAATGTTTCGTTTCCAGTCTTTTCATATGTATGGTGTAATTTGTTCTGCAATTGTTGTTGGTGTCATTTCTATTTTCCTTATCAAGAAATTTAATGTGAAAACATTTTCAGGTGAAGAAATTAAAATTGAACCAAAAGTTTTTACCAAGGGAAATGTTATCGGTGGTTTAATGTTTGGTTTTGGATGGGCCATGACGGGAGCTTGTCCCGGACCGTTATATGCATTAATAGGAAGCGGCTTACCAATCATAATAGTAGTCTTATTGAGTGCTGTTTTAGGAACATATTGCTACGGTTGCTTAAAAGATAAATTGCCTCATTAATTATGAGCGACAAAAAATGTAATAATCCAAATTGTAATTGTTCGTGTCATCACGAGCCACTCGATAACGTAACCGAAAAAAAATCGGAACACGATAATGAACGCCGTGATTTTTTAAAATATTTAGGTTTAGGCGCTGTTGGTTTAGGATTGGGACCTGCTATTACTTATTGGCTTCGCGAGGAAGGTAAGATAAGCGAGATCATAAAAAATCCCGCAATTGTAAAAGGAAAAGCACAACGCTTTACAATTTTGCACACATCAGATATTCACGGACAATTAGATATTCACGACGAATTTTTTTGGCAGAATGGAAAACCTGTTTTTAAAAAACGCGGCGGTTT
The DNA here is from genome assembly GCA_035567575.1 of Bacteroidia bacterium. Taxonomy (GTDB): domain Bacteria; phylum Bacteroidota; class Bacteroidia; order B-17B0; family Aurantibacillaceae; genus JAHEYG01. The sequence goes on along the minus strand of DATMPR010000452.1, from coordinate 4,365 downwards.
CGCGACTTTAAAAACAATGGTTGATGAATTACGAAAACAAAATCCATTAAATACTTTGTTAGTTGACGGTGGCGATTGTTTTCAGGGAAGCGCCATTGCTTCGTTAACAGAAGGAACAGGAATTGTTCCTCTGGCCAATAAATTAAATTATGATCTTGTTTTACCGGGTAATTGGGAAGTTGCTTATGGCAAACGCATGTTGATGCACGACATGAATAATTATTCAGCCGCAAAAGTTTGTGCAAACATGTTTGATAATGATGATCTGGATCACGATCTCATGTTTCCTCCTTATCAGATATTTAATTTAGGCGGAACTAAAATTGGTTTCATTGGTTATAACGATCCGCTTACTCCCGTTCGTCAATCACCCGCTTATTCAAAAGGAATAAAATTTACAAAACCAGAAGTGAATTTACAGAAGTATGTAAAAATATTGCGCGATGAAAAACATTGCGATATGGTTTTTGTTTTATCGCACATGGGTTTATCACAGCAAGTGCATTTAGCAAATCAAAAATATGCTGAAGGTGTTGATTATATTTTAGGTGCAGATACGCACGAGCGCGTTCGTGAACCTTTGCAGGGAAAATTTAGTAAAGTTACAGAACCGGGCGCTTTTGGATCTTTTATTGGTAAACTAGATATCGTGATTGAAAATGGAAAAATAAAAGATGAAGTCTACGAATTACTTGATGTTGATCCCGAAAAATATCTGCCTGATGCAGAAATGACTCATGAAATAGAAAAAGTAAAACGCCCTTACAAAAAAATATTGAACGAAGTACTCGGACAAAGCAAAACTCCTTTATTACGTTATTATATTATCGAAACGCCGATGGATAATTTAATAACCGATGCTGTGATGTGGAAATTTAAAACAGATATTGCTGTATCAAATGGTTTCCGTTTTTGTCCGCCTCTAATTCCTGATCCTAAAACAGGATTAGCGGATATTACGCGCGAATATTTGTGGAGCATGCTGCCGGTTAACTCGGAAGTGAAAGTTGCGGATGTAAAAGGAAAACAAATTTTAAATTGGCTCGAGAAAGAATTAGAAAATGCTTTTTCACCGGATGCTAATAAAAGATTTGGCGGATGGTTTGTCCGCTTTAACGGGATGAAAGTAACTTTCACAATAGGAAATGAAAAAGGAAAACGCGTGCAGGAAGTTTGCATTAAAGATCAGCCATTAGAATTAGATAAAACTTATACAATGGTTGCTTGCGAACGTGATGGCGATCCGGATAATGTTCTATGCAGAATGTTAAACGTTCACAATCCCGTTAAGCAAGGAATTTTTTTACACAGTGTTCTTGAAGATTATTTAGCAGAATTTTCTCCTGTATCACCAAAAATAGAAGGAAGATCCATTGCAACAGATGCACCCGACACATTATTAACTCAAGCCTTAGCGGGTATTAATTATCAATTCAGATAAAATGAAAAAATATTACTTTTTAATTCTTTTTGTTATTTCTGCTACGTTTTCCTTTGCGCAGAAAAATTCCTTACCAATAATTCCTCAACCGGATGAAGTAAGTTTAAAGTCTGGTTATTTTAAATTATCGCCCGAAACAAAAATTATCCTTAATGATGAAACTTTAAAAAGTGATGTTGATTGGTTTAATGAATATCTCAAAAAAAATTATGGCTTCAAATTAGAAATGCTGGCCGAAAAACCAAAAACAGAAAATACTATTTCTTTTGAAAAACCGGACTTTGAAGCGGGATGGAAAGAAAAATACAGTATTGAGATCGATGAAAGCGAAGTTTCTATTTTAGCTGAAGGAGACGGCGCAGGATTTTTTTATGGCTTGCAAACTTTGGTTCAGTTAATTCCCCCGCCCGAAATAAAATCAGCGAAGGAAGCGACACAAAAATCTTTTTTAATTCCTTGCATATACGTAAAAGACGGTCCGAGATATGAATGGCGAGGAATGCACTTAGATGTTTGCCGTCATTTTTTTCCGGTTTCATTTGTAAAACGTTACATCGATCTGCTTGCTGCTTATAAAATGAATACATTTCATTGGCATTTAACCGATGATCAAGGATGGAGAATTGAAATAAAAAAATATCCGAAGCTAACCGAATTTGGCGCTTGGCGCAATGGAACTTTAATTGGCAAATACGCAGATAATAAATTTGACACCATTCGCTACGGTGGATCTTATACACAAAAAGAAATTAAAGAAGTTGTTTCTTATGCAACTAAAAGACATGTAACGATCATTCCTGAAATTGAAATGCCCGGACATTCATTGGCCGCGGTTGCATCTTATCCATGGGTATCCTGTACCGGCAAAAAACAAGAAGTTGCAAAAACATGGGGCGTATTTGATGATGTGTATTGCACAAAGGATTCAACTTTTAAATTTTTGGAAGAGGTATTAACTGAAGTGATCGCGCTTTTCCCCGGTAATTATATTCATATTGGCGGTGATGAATGCCCAAAAACAAGATGGAAAACTTGTCCGAATTGCCAGGCCTTAATGAGAAAAGAAAATTTAAAAGATGAGAACGAATTACAAAGTTATTTTATAAAGCGCATTGAGAAATTTGTAAACAGCAAAGGCAAACAAATTATCGGTTGGGACGAAATTCTGGATGGTGGTCTTGCGCCAAATGCAGCAGTAATGAGCTGGCGCGGAACAGAAGGAGGAATTACTGCCGCTAAACAAAAACATAATGTGGTGATGAGTCCTGGTAAGCCTTGTTATTTCGATCATTATCAAACCAGAGATAAAAGTCATGAACCCCTGGCGATTGGAGGTTTTAATCCGCTCGATTCCGTTTACAATTATAATCCAACTCCAAAAAGTTTAAGTAGTGATGAAGCAAAATTTATCATGGGCGCGCAAGGTAATGTATGGACCGAATATATTTTAAATGAAAAACAAGTTGAATACATGGCGGTTCCAAGAATGATCGCATTAGCAGAAGTAGTGTGGACCAAACCTGAGAATAAAGATTTTTCAAATTTCATTGAACGGTTAAATAAAAATACAGCAATTTTAGACATGTGGCATATTAATTATGCTAAATTTTTTCTAACTCAAACTAAATAATATGGGAACGAGACGAAGTTTCATAAAAAAGTCAACCCTTCTTTCGGCGCTTGCATTAACAGGTTTGCCAAAAATTACAAAAGCATTTTCAGAAGAAAATTTTTCTGAATCAGGTGATGCAAGAAAACCTGTTGTGATCTCAACCTGGAATCATGGTTTAGCAGCAAATGATGCGGCCTGGAAAATTTTATCTTCGAATGGTGTTGCGTTGGATGCTGTTGAGAAAGGCGTAATGGTTACCGAAGATGATTTTACAAATTTAAGTGTCGGCTTAGGCGGTTTACCTGACCGCGATGGTAATGTAACTTTAGATGCGTGTATCATGGATGAAAAAGGAAGATGCGGCGGTGTTGCATTTTTACAACGTATAAAACATCCGGTTTCAGTTGCGCGAATGGTAATGGAAAAAACGCCGCATGTTTTAATTGTCGGAAGCGGTGCACAAAAATTTGCTTTAGATAACGGATTTAAATTAGAATCAAAAAAATTATCTCCGGAAGCAGAAAAAGCTTACAAAGAATGGTTAAAGACAAGTCAGTACAAACCTGTTGCTAATATTGAGAATCACGATACAATTGGAATGGTAGCGTTGGATGCTCACGGAAATTTATCAGGCTCCTGTACAACAAGCGGACTAGCTTATAAAATGAATGGCCGTGTTGGCGATTCGCCGATCATTGGTGCGGGAATGTATGTCGATAATGAAATTGGTGCGGCTTGTGCAACCGGCGTTGGAGAAACCGTATTACGCATTTGCGGTTCGTATTTGGTAGTTGAATTAATGCGACAAGGTTTATCCCCAACAGATGCATGTAAAAAAGCAGTTGAACGTTTGATTTCTAAAAATCCAAATTACAAAGATGTACAGGTTGGATTTTTAGCGTTAAATAAAAAAGGTGAGCACGGCGCTTACGCTTTACAAAAAGGTTTCAATTACGCATTGGCTGATAATACCGGAAATAAATTGTTTGATGCCGATTATTCTTTAAAATAAATGCTGCTTGAAATTGCCTGCTTTAATTTACGATCGTGTTTAATTGCGCAAAAAGCAGGAGCGCATCGCATAGAGCTGTGTGAAAACTACAAAGCAGGCGGAATTACTCCATCTCAAAATTTAATTATTGAAGCCCGGAAGAATTTACAAATTGATCTTTTTGTGATGATCCGTCCCCGTGAAGGAATTTTTTTTTACTACAATTCAGAGTTTGAGCAAATGAAATCGCAAATTAAATTCTGTAAAGAAAATAAATGTAATGGAATTGTTTTTGGAATTTTAACGGCAGAAAATAAAGTT
>DATMPR010000451.1:0-7878 GCA_035567575.1 Bacteroidia bacterium | reverse complement strand
CCTCTGCACCAAGTCAGCCAACCAAATTTGATCTGCAACTCAAAAAGTTTAAAATTTCTGATTCTTATATTGTTTATGATGATGAAAAAGGCAACATGCATAGCAAACTTGATGGTTTTAATTATGGATTGAGCGGTGATTTTACACAAGATGTTTTTGATATGAAAAACATTTTAAATATTGAAAAAACAACATTTAAAATGGGAGGTATCGGTTATCTTACCAATGTGAATGTACAAGGTAATGTCACGCTCGATATGGATATGACCAAAATGAAATTTACATTCAAGGAAAATGAATTAAGTTTAAATGATCTGGCTTTTGATTTCAACGGGTTTTTATCGATGCCCCAAAAGGATATAGACATGGACATGACCTTTAAAGTAAAACAAACAGAATTCAGATCTATTTTGTCTTTAATTCCGAGTGTGTACACGAAAGATTTCGCTACTGTGCAAACAGCAGGTAAATTAGCATTGAATGGTTTTGTTAAAGGTATATACAATGATAAAACCTATCCTTCTTTTGGTGTTGATCTGACTATTGCAGAAGCGATGTTTAAATATCCTTCCTTACCAAAATCGGTAAACAATATTAATATTGATGTGAAAGTTAAAAATCCGACGGGAGTTTTAGATGCGACAACAATTGATATCAATAAATTTCATTTAGAAATGGCGGGAGACCCGATAAATATTATTGCGCATGTTAAAACTCCGGTTTCTGATCCTGATATCAATGCAGAGATAAAAGCGTTAATAGTTTTAGCATCTGTTAAAGAATTTATACCAATGGCAGCAGGAGATGAAATGAACGGCACAATTAAAGCGGATATTACCGTAGCAGGAAGATTAAGCGCTATCGAAAAACAGCAATACGAAAATTTTAAAGCAAGCGGAATTTTAGAAGTTGATAAAATGAATTATAAAACAGCTTCTTTTCCTTATGGCGTTATGTTAAACGTAATGAAAATGAATTTCACGACACAGTTTGTTGAGTTAACGTCATTGGATGCAAAAATGGGCAACACCGATATTCAAGCTAATGGTAAGATCGAAAACTTTTTGCAATATGTTTTTAAAGATGATCTGATCAAAGGCGCGTTTAATGTTACAGGTAGTTTGGTTGATTTAAATCAATTAATGGGACCTGAATCAACATCAACTACAGCCGCAACCCCGACAACCGCTGCAACTTCTACTGCTTCCGGAGTTGTTGAAGTGCCGGGGAATATTGATTTTAATTTGAATGCGAAGTTTTCTAAAGTACTTTATACAAATCTGGTTTTGGAAAACATGATTGGAAATGTTGTTGTGAGAGATAAAAAAGTGGATATGACCAATTTAAAAATGAACACTCTTGGAGGTTCAATGGGAATTAATGGAAGTTACGAAACTAAAAACCCAAAAAAACCGACTGCTAATTTTAATTTGGATGTCGAGAATTTTGATATTCAAAATACCTTCAACACATTTAACTCGATGCAAAAATTAGCGCCAATTGGTAAATATGCGAAAGGAATGTTCTCCGCGCAGATAAATAATTTCAAGATGGCGCTCAATGATAAAATGGAACCGGATCTAAATACTGCAACCTGCAATGGAAAATTAAAAACAAACAAAGTAAGCGTTGGCGGTTACGAACCATTCAATAAATTAGGTGATGCTCTTAAAATTAAAGAATTAAAAAATATGGAATTCTCAAATATGGATATTGGTTTCGAGATGAAAGATGGTCGTGTAAAGACAGAACCTTTTGATGTAAAAGTAAATCAGATCAATACCAACATCAGCGGAAGCACAGGATTGGATGAAACAATTGATTACAAATGGAAAATGGAAATTCCGCGCGCCATGTTTGGAAAAGAAGCAAATTCCGCTCTTACAGGATTGTTAGCACAAGGAAATGCAGCTGCCGGAACAAATGTTACTTTAGGAGAAAAAATTAAAGTCACAATAAACTTTGGCGGGACGGCAACTAAACCTACAATTAAAACAGGATTAAAAGATGACAGTGGAAAATCTACTGTTGATGCGGTGAAAGATCAGGTTGTAAATACCGCGGTTGATAAAGCAAACGAAGAAGCACAGAAAATTTTAGATGATGCCAAAGCGCAAGTGGATAAAATTAAAGCAGAAACAGCGGTCCTGGTTGATAAAACAAAAACTGAAGGCTATGCTGATGCCGATAAATTAGTAGAGCAGGCGAGTAACCCAATTTCAAAATTAGCAGCTAAAAAAGCCGCCGAAGTAGCCAAAAAAGAAGTGGATAAAAAAGCTCAGAAGATTGTTGATGACAGCGATGCCCGTTGTCAGAAAATATTAGATGATGCCAAAGTAAAAGCCGACGATAAAGCAAACGCGAATAAGAAGTAATGGTTTTTTTAAGGAAGGCGTATATTGCACTGCTCTTTTTTCTGATCTTAAGTTCGTACGGTCAGATAAATCTTGATTCTTTAAATAAAGAATTAGATAATTTGGTTGGAGATACTTCTGCAATTAATTATGAATTACGCATCGGATTGCAATTCAGAAAAATTAAGCCGTTTTAAAATTAAATTCGTTTCTGAAAATAAACTTAAAATTCAAAATGAAATTATTAGTCAGAAAAATAAAGATATTAAATATAGCATTTATTATGCCCGGAAGATACAGCAATCCATACTTCCAAGCGAAAGGCATATTGAAAGAGAAATAAAAAGGTTAAATGATAAAATGTAATTTGTTTGTTTATTACTTTTTGCTTGATTTTCTTGCTGTACTCCAATGAAATCCGTATTTCCATCCGCCCCAGACCAAATGTCGTCTCATTTTTTTCTTTTCCGGTGGTTGTTGCTTTTCTATTTTGGATTTCTCCATTTTTTTCAATTTTCTCCTTGCCTTAGTATGAAATCCACTGCTCCAACAACCCCAACAAAATAAACGAGGATGCATTACATGATTGGTGTACTTAAATTGGCTTGGAGAACTAGTTCTGGAAATATCGAAAACACTATTTAAAGATAATAAATATTTAATTTGTGTAGAGTCAGTACCCATTTCTATTGTATGCCGCGAAATTTTTTGTTCTTCTTCCATCGACTCAATATAAACACTGCAGGTTTCTTTGTGTTTGCTTAATGCAGACTTTAATTTTTTAATACGCCGTCTTGTGAGTTTCTCTGTTTCCAAACTATCACGCCAAATAACAAGATCATTGATGTCTTTTATGTTTTTCGCAATATAGTTGAAGCAAGAGTCTGCGGAGTAGGGCATTGCAGCATAATCTGTAGAATTGTTTTTAAAATAAATGCTTGGGAAATTCATTTTGAGTTCTCCATTGTTAAGTCTTGTTTGGATTTCTTTATCCTGACTGCGAATACATGTGGTGACAACAAGAAGGGCTAATGCTATTTTTGCTGTCTGTTGTTTCATCTGATCTAAATGTATTATAAATACGACAGAAAAGCGGAATAGATGCATGGGTTTTGAAGAAATACCACGAATAAAAAGTAGTTCCCGTAAGTTTTAATACAGAGCACACAGAGGTTTTTGAGGTACACAGAGAAATACAAAACAACTCTGTGTTCCTTCATAACGTAGAGTAATATTTCCTTTTTCGAATAAAAATACTTACCTTTGACGTTAGTAACGTTAAACAGGACTATGATTGTTTCGTTTGGAGACAAAAACACAGAGAAGATTTGGAATGGAGAGCGTGTTAAACGGCTTCCGAACGAAATACAGGAAGTCGGACGAAGAAAATTGAGGATGTTAAATAACTCACAAAATTTAAGTGATTTACAAATTCCTCCTTCAAGCGGGCTTGAAAAACTGAAAGGAAGTTTTAAAGAATTTTATTCAATACGGATAAACGACCAATGGAGAATAATTTTTAAATGGAATAACGGAAATGCTTCTAATGTTGAAATAATAGATTATCATTAAAATATTAAGCCATGGCAAAACTAAAAAACATACATCCGGGAGAGATTTTACAAGAAGAATTTCTTACTCCTCTTTCCATTAGCGCATACAGGCTCTCCAAAAGTATTGGAATTGCTCAAACAAGAATTTCTGAGATCATAAAAGGTAATAGAAGAATTACGGCAGATACAGCACTAAGACTTTCTAAATATTTTGGCAATTCGGCTAAATTTTGGCTGGGGTTACAAGATGATTTTGATATTGAAGAAGAGCAAAATAATAAACAATCGGAACTTAAAGCCATAAAGCATTACAATAAAACTGCAGCTTAATCGATCTTCCTAAACCGCATCTCCTCGTATTTTTCCCTTGTAATGCGGAAAACATTTACCGGCATTTCTTTATAAACGCTTTGTTTATTAATACTCATGCCATTCCGGATAGCAACAGTTGCAGATTGTGTATTGTCGATATGAACCAACGAAATTAAAGAAGAAGCATAATTTTTTTCGAAAGCATGATCGCGGCATTTAATAACGGCTTCGGTAGCAAAACCCTTGTTCCAATATTTTGGTAAGATGGAGTACCCAATTTCTAATTCCTGAACACCATCAATCTGTTCAACAAACAATCCCGCCTGACCGATCATGGCTCCTGTACTTTTGTTGATCAAAACATGCATTCCTCCCAAATTAGTTTCGTATTTGAAAAAATTGCTTTCAAACCAGTATTTGTTTTGTGCTTCAGCGGTTGGTATTTTTGATAGTCCTAAAAATTCTACAACGCCTTTCTCTTTGAATAGTTCGATCCATTCATTTGCATCTTTCCATTCCAGGAGTCGGAATTTTAAGCGTTCAGTTTCAAGACCTGCGAGAGAATATTTCATTTGAGAAATAAGGATGGAATTTTTTAATCGATTTTCTTGAAACGCATTTGGAAAACACCCCAAAAAGCTTCTTTGAAAATTTTAGTACTCATTTTGCTTACACCTTCGATGCGGTCGGTAAATAAAATAGGGACTTCAACTAATTTGAAACCTTTTTTGTAAGCAGTATATTTCATTTCTATCTGGAAAGCATACCCCATAAAACGGATGCCATCCAAATTAATTGTTTCTAAAACTTTGCGTTTGTAACATTTAAAACCTGCGGTGGTATCTTTAATTGGGAGCCATAAAACTATACGAACATATACAGAGGCAAAATAACTCATTAAGATCCGGCCCATTGGCCAGTTGCTAACATTTCCGCCTTTGCAGTAGCGAGAACCTATTGACAGATCTGCTCCTTTTTCGCAGGCTTCCAGTAAACGGATCAGATCATCGGGCTTATGACTAAAATCGCAATCCATTTCAAAAATATATTGGTAATCGCGTGCCAACGCCCATTTAAAACCGTGAATGTAAGCTGTGCCTAAACCCAATTTGCCTTTGCGTTCTTCTATAAATAGTTTTCCTGAAAATTCTTTTTGTAATTCCTTAACTTTTTGTGCTGTTCCGTCGGGTGAACCATCATCAACTATCAATAAATGAAAATCACGCTTAAGCGAAAAAACCTTGCGCACCATCTTCTCGATATTCTCGATCTCGTTGTAGGTTGGAATTATGACAAGATTTTGGCTCATTAAAAATGCTAATATACAAATTGTTGCATTAGTTCATGATTGGAAACGACGAGCCTTTTTTTAAATTGTTCATTTTAAATAAAATTAACTAAAGAGGCGGCTTTTTTGAATGTAATTCACAATTTCCTTAATTATTAACATCACACTGAAAAACAGTATCAATTAAGTACTTTTGCCTCCTATGCTTAGTCTGAATCCCAAAGAACTTAGTGTTGGTCAAGTACACCAGTATTTATTAGGAGCAGTTGGTCCAAGGCCTATTTGTTTTGCAAGCACAATTGATAAAAACGGTAACCCGAATCTGGCACCTTTCAGTTTTTTTAATGTTTTTTCAGCTAACCCGCCCATTGCAGTTTTTTCACCTTCCCGAAGCGGACGAACAGGCGCAACAAAAGACACTTACGAGAATATTAAGGAAGTTCCGGAATGCGTGATCAATATTGTTAATTACAATATGGTTTATCAAACCAGTCTGGCAAGTAGTCCTTATCCAAAAGGTACAAATGAGTTTACAAAAGCGGGCTTTACGCCAATTGCATCTCAAATTGTAAAACCATTTCGAGTTAAAGAATCACCTGTACAACTGGAGTGTAAAGTGAACCAGATTATAGAGTTAGGTAAAGAAGGCGGCGCAGGCAATTTAGTTATTTGTGAAGTGGTGATGATACATGTGAGCGAAGATGTTTTGGACGAGAAAAAAGGAATTGACCAGCATAAAATTGACCTTATTGCCCGAATGGGCGGTAATTGGTATTGCAGGGCACATGGCGATTCACTTTTTGAAATTGAAAAACCTTTAACTACCTTAGGGATTGGAGTTGATCAAATACCTGCTCAAATTAAAAACAGTAAAATATTTACCGGAAATAATTTAGGACAATTAGGAAACGTAGAACAATTGCCGACAAAAGAAGAAATTGAAAGTTATAAAAGCACACAAAAACGTTTTGCAAACAATGATGAACTGTACAAATTTGCAAAAACGTTATTGGAGGGAGGGAAAGTGAAAGAAGCCTGGATGGCTTTGTTAGCGAATTAAGAGGAATAATTGAACATTTGAACAAGCGACAATTGAAGGAAGAATTAATTATTAAACAGTAAAACATAAAACAACAATAATCATGGAAGTAACAGGAACATTAAAAGTAAAATTCGACACACAAAAAGTGAGTGATCGTTTTCAGAAACGTGAATTTGTATTAACTACAGAAGCAAGCACGCCGTACCCGCAGCATGTAAGTTTTCAGTTAACACAAGATAAAGTTAATTTGTTAGACCAATATAATGTTGGTGATGAAATGAAAATTCAATTCAACTTGCGCGGCCGTGAGTGGAATGGTCCGCAAGGCATTAAATATTTCAACACGCTTGAAGCATGGAGAATTGAAAAAGGTGCAGCGGGTGGATTATCAACCCCAACTCAAAATACGCAATCAAATAATGTAGAAAATACAACCACGCCGGTATTTACTGCAAACACAAACGATAACGACGATCTGCCATTTTAGAAGTAAGAAGTTAGATTTTAGAGGTTAGATTTTTTTATATGATTAAATCTGACTTCTAAAATCTTAAATCTAAAACCCCACATGGCTAAATCAAAAATCCTTCTCATTTACACCGGCGGCACCATTGGTATGATGCAGGATGTGAAAACCGGGGCACTAAAGCCATTCGATTTTAAATCACTCACTAATCAAGTTCCTGAATTAAATAAATTCGATATTGATCTTTCATCTATCGCGTTTGAAAAACCAATTGATTCATCGAACATGCACAAAGATGTTTGGGTGAAGCTTGCCAACATCATAAAAGATAAATACAAGAGTTTTGATGGTTTTGTAATTCTTCATGGTTCAGATACTATGTCGTTTACGGCGAGCGCGCTTAGTTTCATGTTGGAGAATTTAAGTAAGCCTGTAATTTTAACCGGCTCGCAATTACCAATAGGGATTATTCGAACCGATGGCAAAGAAAATTTAATTACCGCCATTGAAATAGCAGGAGCGAAGAAAAACGGTAAAGCCATCGTTCAGGAAGTATGTATTTATTTTGAATATAAATTATACCGTGGTAATCGCACCTTTAAATTTAATTCAGAACATTTTGATGCGTTTAAATCACCAAACTATCCTTTTTTAGCGGAAGCAGGTGTTGAAATTCAATATAACGAACGCGCTTTTTTAAAACACAACACAAAAGAACTGAAAGTTCATACCGAATTAGATAATAATATTCTGGTACTGAAATTATTTCCCGGACTCAACGAAAAAGTAACTTCATCTATAATAAATACAAAAGGCATTAAAGCTATTATCCTCGAAACTTTTGGTGCAGGCAACGCAACAAC
>DATMPR010000450.1:0-4463 GCA_035567575.1 Bacteroidia bacterium | reverse complement strand
AAGCACACATATTAAGCGTAGAAGAACAACAAGCACAACTAAGCTGCTCTTTGGATAATCCGGATAGCTGTGAAGCTTGCGGTTCGTAATGTGCCTCGACTCACACGAGCTAAGCACAGGCAGCTCAGGCACTAACGTATCTAATAATTGAGCGTTGTCGAAACAACACGGCGATCACAAATCCTATTGAACTTTTACAGTAAACTGTTACAAATATTTACCCTATGATAACGTAAGTATCTTCATTGGTCCGAGTTCGTTAAAAAGGGAAGCAGCACTAAATATGAATGGAATTAGTGGTTTTACACCCGGAAGTAATTAATCCAAATTTGATAACGGTCTTATTATTTGTTCGGTCACCGGTCATTTTAAAAGCATATCTAATCATAGCTTTTATTATTAATTAATTCCAAATTAATATTTTATTTCATTAGCCTATTCAGCATTTTATCAATGCTTTTTTCTGTAGGCATTAAGTTTTTTGTATCCGAGTGCAAACATAGAACATAAAACCGGAAGCTAACGCTGATTTTTTTATACTTTTGGTGTATTCGAATTATTCTTAAGTACACATTTTTATTTTTCTTCTTATTAATTCAATTTCGGCGTTAGATGAAGTAAGTTCCAATGCCTTGCCAAATATTTTTTTTGCTGATTCTTTATTACCTGCTTTCATATACATTTCAGCTAAAGAAGTATTGTAATAACAATTTTCAGAAAAGCCTGTCAGCTTTTCTAATTCACTGATCGCTTTTTCATACCCTTCAACTTCTCCTAAAACAACAGCACGGTTTATTGCAACCATTGGGTTATTACCACGGTTTAACAAAGTGTCATACATACCTAATATCAATTTCCAATTGGTATTTTCATAGGCACCTGCATTAGCGTGAAGCGATGCAATCGCCGCTTCAATATGAAAGTCATGGCACATTTCGCCAAAAGCCGATTGATTCATGTATTCGTTGCCTTTAGCAATTAAAAATTTATTCCATTGATTCCTGTCCTGGTCTTTTAACAGAACAATAAGGCCCTTATCATCGAGGCGTGTATTAAAACGAGATACATGATAACACATCAGGGCAAGCAAAGCATTTGTTTGCGGCAGATTGGTTTTGGGATTTTCTGAAAGAAGAATACATAAACGCATCGCTTCTTCACACAGATCTTCCCTAATTAATTTTTGGGGATGGGAAGAACTATAGCCTTCATTAAATAATAAATATAAAGTTTTAAGAACTGCATCGGTTCGCTTTGTCATGGCGTCTGCGCCGGGATAATCCAAAGAGATATTTTCCTCTTTGATTTTTTCTTTTGTGCGGTAAATTCTCTTTTGAATAGTTTCTTCGTTGCTGAGAAAAGCATCCCCGATTTCTTTACTGCTTAAACCACAAAGCGTTTTTAGAATGAGAGTTATTTGAGCTTCCTGTGTAAAGGAAGAATGGCAGCAGGCAAACATCATTCTCAGCTGACTATCTTTTATTTCATTCTCCGTAAACATTTCATTGAGCGCTGGTGCAAGGGTGTATTCTGATTTAAGCAGGTAGGATATATCGCTGTCGACTTTATATTTTAATTGTTGTCTGCGCAAAACATCGATCGCTTTGTTTTTGGCTGCACTGTACAACCATGCCCGCGGGTTCTCCGGAACCTTTCCCCACTTCCATACTTCAAGAGCTTTTAAAATTGTGTCCTGAACAATATCCTCCGCTTGTTCAATATTCGGGAACCCGAATATTCGCACCAATACAGAAACCATCTTCCCCGATTCTTGCCGGAAAAGATGGTCAACTGTTTTGTAAAGTTCTGAATTTTTGGAATCAGACATTCACTGATTACATTTCCATTTTTTGGATCGGGCGCACTTCAAGTTTGCCATCTTCATTAAAAATCGGACACCCTTTTGAAATTTCTACCGCTTCATCAATGTCCTTTGCATTAACGATAAGATAACCTCCAACCATTTCTTTTGCTTCAACAAATGGGCCGTTGGTTACTACCTTTTTAGAACCGTTTACTTGTTTACCTGTTGGTTGTAGCGGTTCTCCGCCCACAAGAATTCCTTTTTTTTGCAAACCTTCCATCCAAGTCATCCAAGCTTGCATGTTTTTTGCTGCTACTTCTGAATCTGCTGCATTGTGTGCATGATTGTCGCCTCCTCTGAATAAATACATGAATTTTTCCATTTTGTTTTGTTTTTTTGTATCCACCATAGCTTTAGCGAAGGTGGATGGGTTTATAATTTTTGTTTTATACTGTTATAACGAATGGTTTTTCTGTTTCCGGACAAATCCTTAAAATAATTTTCATTTAATTGTATTTCATGCCCGGAAAACCATGAAAGCGACGTAATAGTCCCATTTGCCCGATTGTATATGCTTCATGATGAGAGAAAAAGGCGATTGCAGCTTTTATATCGCTTGCCGACATAGGTACCGGAAAAGGAGCTTTAGCACTTAATTCTTCATTGGTAATTGCGTTTAGCTTAATCATTAATTTTTCAGCCATCGGATTCCATTCTTTTCTTATTTCATTTATGGAAGGGTATTTCACTCCTTTTTGGATTCCTTTTCCATTGCCAAAAAATTCGGCATTCGGTTCTTTGTCAGGAATGCCCAAAATATTAGCCAGCATGTAGCGACTTGAAAGTACGTGGCCGGTTAACCAGGCTAAATGATTGGTATCTTCTTTTACAGGTTTGTGGGCGTGATCATCAGTTATATTGTCAAGTACATTGTTGAATAACCGTGTTTGCAATTCAAACTGATTAATTAAAGCCGAGATGGGGCTTGACTGTGTTTTTGTTTCCATGTTTTTTTATTTTAATTGATTAAGTTAATTATCATTTATCCCTCAAAAGGATTTCCTTTTCCGCTTTGACAAAGATTACGAAGACTTTCCATAAACCTGCCCCAACTGAAATTACACTGCGCATAAAAGTCATTCGTTTCTCTCCAGTTAGATTGTTCAAAGCGCACACGGGTCTTTCCTTCGTTCTCATCTAATTTAAAAGTTAAAATGGTACCGATCCAATCACTTGCACCTTCAATACATTCCCAGGTTACGGACTCATTGGGCTTAAGTTCTTTAACTTTCATCTTGTTAAAGAACTGCTTTCCAAAACGGAATTCAATTATTTCACCAACTTTGCTTTCACCGGTTGTCTGCTTTGTCCACCAATTTGCAAGTCCGTTAATTGTACTGATCACTTCATATACCTTTCCTCTTGGAGCGGCGATGTGAAACATGTGTTTTATAGAATAGCTCATTTTGTTTTATTTCTGTTATAACGAATAGGATTTAGGCTTTCGGACAAATTTTTGAAATTATTTTTCGGGAATACGGCTACCTTAGAATTCATACCCTCTTATTTAGTCTTATTAATATTTTTTCTATACTCTTATCAGTAGGCATTAAGCACTTTTGAATCCGCAGGGCATAATTGATCGAATCAATTATTTCTTTCTTCTCTTCTTCAATAATTTTTTTCTGTCGCGCTATCTCTTCGCTTGCCCTCTTTTTCGCCAAAAAACTTTGGTACGCATAAATCGCGAAAAACAAGAGTATCAATCCAACGCCGCAAACTGAAATCAAAATTATCTGCTGCTTTTTTGCTTCGGCTCTGGCCAACACATCCTTTTTGTCCTGTTCCGCTTTTAAATTAGCTTTCAGCTCTATTTCCCTCTTTTCAAATTCAAATTGCAGCTGGTTCTTCAAAATGGCCTTTTTTGTTTCCTTACTTGCCATGCTGTCCTTCATCAAAACACTTAATTCATAATTAGCCATAGCGTTTTTGTAATCTCCCATGGCTTTATAGATCTTACTCAAATTCTCAGCGGCCCGTTTGATATTGCGGGGATAGCCAATTTCTTTACTTAAATTCAACGATTTCAAAACATAAGTTAAAGCCTTTTTGTATTCTTTATATTCAATATAGATTTCACTTATAAAGTTAAGTGAAACTGCCATCCCTTGAGCATCATGAATTTCTTCTTTTTTGTTTAATGATAGCAACAGATAATCAAGGGCTTTTTTATTATTTCCAAGTCTGTGGTATATTGAACCTATATTATTCAGGTTTACCGCGATTCCTGATATATCATTTATTTCCTTTTCGATTTTTAATCCCCGCTCATAATATTCAAGGGCAATATCAAGTTTTTTTTCATTTTCATACACAAAACCAATATTGTTGTATGAAGTTGAAATTCCATTTTTGTCATTAAGGCTTTTTTGTAATTTGAGATTCTTCTCAAAAATTTCCAGGGCTTTAACATTATCACCCTGCCTTTCGTATAAAACAGCTATATTATTAAGAACATTAATGTTTCCTTTTTTATCCCCTATTAGTTCCCTTATCTTTAAGCTTTTCTCGAAGTACCCCAGTGCTTTGGGAACGCTGCCAAGATTTTGAAAAAGAACGCCCAAATTATTCAGTTCTATCGCCTCACTTATTCTATCCT
>DATMPR010000449.1:0-6613 GCA_035567575.1 Bacteroidia bacterium | reverse complement strand
TGTTCAAGCGAAATGTTAAGGTTTCCTGTAGAATAATGCGCAATAGCTTTGGAAAACCGGCTTTTATACTCTAAAGAATCGTTTTTTAATTCAATAGATAATTTTAAAGCTTCATTAGCCTTAAGAATAGCTTCTTTTGGATCAAAATGCACGATACTATCGGAATAATGAATTAGCCCGAGGATCTTGCCTATGTTGTTTTGGGCAGGTAATAAACCCGCAAACAGACATGAAAAAAACAAAAAAAGTCTTTTTGGGAACACTAATTTAGTATGGAATAAAGGCTTAATACTTTTTTAAAATGAAAATAAAGATATAACTTTATACTATCATTCTAAAAGAAAAAACGATATGTTAAGCTCAAAAGTATCAAATGCTTTAAATAAGCAAATCGAATTAGAAGCTTCGTCTTCTCAATATTATTTAGCTATGGCCAGCTGGGCCGAAACGCAGGGCTTAAACGGTATATCGGCATTTTTGTATACACATGCTGATGAAGAGCGGATGCACATGCTTAAGCTTATTAAGTTTGTAAATGAACGCGGAGGTCACGGACTTGTGCCAGAACTTAAACAGCCTCCTGCTAAATTCAAATCAGTAAAATTTGTATTTGAAGAAGTATTGAAACATGAAATAAAAGTTACTTCTGAAATCAATAAACTGGTTGAGATCACTCTAAAAGAAAAAGATTACACTACACACAACTTCTTACAATGGTATGTGAGTGAACAAATAGAAGAAGAATCATTAGCAAGACAAATAGTTGACAAATTAAAATTAGTTGGCGATGATAAAGGCGGATTGTATTTCTTCGATAGGGATCTGGAAGGGATTGCAGGAAAAGCATCCGGCGGCGCTGATAAAAAAGAAAAAGCTTAATTACTAAAAACGTATTCTCCTTTTGTATTAACGCTGTACTTGCTTGGCATTTTATTTTCTTCAAAATAAGTGTAAGCCGGTTTTAAATTAGTCCAGAATTTATTGTTGTCCTCATTAAAATTCGCGTTCAGATATTTAATATTTTCGGGTGTGAATTTGCAAGGATAAATTTCAACTCTCGGTTCTGATTTATTATTTTTTGCTTCCACACAAAGCATGTAAACATCTTTAACAGGCTCGTCCTGTAAAGGAATGCAGCCAATTGTTACGCAATTACCGTGGATCATAATATCACCGCCTGCTCTGGAACCCTTTTTTAAAATTCTATCGCTTTTATTTGGATATCCCACCAGGAGAGCTAAAAAGTAATTGCTGTTTGGGTTAAGAGATGGAATATCATAAATGCCTTCCGGCACTTGGTAATCGCCCTCTTTTCGCTTAGGCCCCAATTCTCCGCTTGAAGCGCAAATGGCTATTTTTTTAAGGAAAACGTATTGTTTATCACTCTTGTTCTTAACCCACAATTCAAGTTCTTTTTCCTTTTTAAAGATGCGGATAAACACTTCCAAACTCGAAGGATTGATTTTTTTTGACTTTAATTCGGCCTCTAGTCCTTTCCATTTGTTAGCGTAAGCATCTTTTACCCTCTTGTTTTTAAGTTGTTGTGTTTTAAAAGAGGCAGTTTCCTGACCAAAGCCAAGAAAAACACTCATAAAAATGAACAATGCTATATTAATAATTGTTTTCAATAATAAAGAATTAAGGCGGTTAATGCATTAATTTTATACTAAAGTAAAATGAAATTTCTAAAACTCATAAAGAACAAATACCTTTTAACAACAATTGGGATTGCGGTGTGGCTTTTATTTTTTGATAAAAATGATGTTTTTAGTCAGGCTGAATTAAGAGGACAATTAAATAAACTTAATAGCGACCGCAATTATTATCTTACCGAAATTGAAAACAACAAACGCGAAATAGAGGAACTTAAAACAAATAAAAAAAGTCTCGAAAAATTTGCCCGCGAAAAATATCATATGAAAAAAGATAACGAAGATGTGTACGTTATCGTTAAAAAATAATCGGGTGGATCTGGCGCAATTCAAAAAACAAGCTGAAACTCTTAAAAAAGAAAACCGTCAATTCTTCAACAAGCTTAAGCTAAAAAAACCAAAACAGCTCGATGAGCTTTTTCATACTGCGCACGAAGAAGTATTTGCCGAAACAGATTGTTTAAAATGCGCTAACTGTTGTAAAACCACATCGCCCATTTTTTATCAAAAAGATATTGAACGCGCCGCAAAAGCAACAAGATTGAAGCCGGGAATTTTTATGGAGAAATATTTACGGTTAGATGAAGACAACGATTATGTTTTGCAAGCAGCGCCCTGTCCGTTCTTAGATTCTGAAAATTATTGTGGTATTTATGAAGATCGGCCTAATGCCTGCAGGGAATATCCGCATACGGACAGAAAAAAAATGGTTCAAATTTTGGATCTTACTTTTGAAAACACCTTGGTGTGCCCGGCCGTATTAAAAATTACTGAGCGTGTAAAAAAAGAATTAGGATTTTGATTTGGTTGCTCTGAAAACCTTTTGCATAAATTCTGAAGCAAAAACAAAATTATAAAGTTCCTTATTATCAGTGCTTAAAATTTCTTCTTTCGTTCCTGTCCACCAATTTTTACCTTCGTAAATAAACATTATGTTTTCTCCGATCTGTAGTACGGAATTCATGTCGTGTGTAATAACAATGGTGGTTATGTTATACTCGCGGGTGATGTCCTGAATTAATTCATCAATTACGATGGATGTTTTTGGATCGAGTCCTGAATTCGGCTCATCGCAAAATAAATATCTTGGATTATTGGCAATTGCTCTTGCAAGTGATGCTCTTTTTTTCATACCACCGCTTAACTCTGAAGGATATAAATCATTCTTTCCCTCCAGCTTAACGCGTGATAAACAAAAATTAACGCGGTCTAATTTTTCAGCTTTTGTTAGATCAGTAAACATATCAAGCGGAAAGCGAATATTTTCTTCAAGCGTTTGCGAATCAAATAAAGCGCCTGCCTGAAAAAGCATGCCAATTTTTTTCCGGATCTCTTGTTTGGCTTTTGGTGCGAGAACAGGAAAATCTTCTCCCGAATATAAAACATGACCTTCATCAACAGCGTGTAATCCCACCATTAATTTTAAAATGGTTGTTTTACCGCAGCCGCTTTCGCCGATCATTAAATTGGTTTTACCGGGGTAAAAATTAAAAGACACATCATCAATTATTTTCCGGTCGCCAAAACTTTTCGATATGTTTTTAATTTCAATCAAAAGGCAAAAAGAACTTAGTTAATATTAAATTGAAAATTAAAATTAAGACACTTGCTATTACAACTGCTCTTGTGCTCGACTTACCAACTTCTAAAGCGCCACCGGTTGTATAGTAGCCAAAATAAGAAGCAACTGATGTAATTAGAAATGCAAACACAATTACTTTTGTGAAGGAATAATATAACTTCCGTGGTTCAAAAAAAGCCTGAATACCAAAAATATATTCGTACGAAGTACAGGCGCCTGAATGAACTCCAAATATATAACCTCCTAATAATCCCAAAAACATACTTATTGCAATTAAGAAAGGATTGATAATAATGGAGGCAAGAATTTTTGGTAAGATGAGATAACTCGCCGAGTTAACCCCCATAATTTCTAAAGCATCGATCTGTTCGGTGATCCGCATAGCTCCAACTTCAGAAGCAATGTTAGAGCCAATTTTACCTGCTAAAATTAAACTAACAATAGTTGGACAAAACTCCAACAACATTGATTCCCTCGTGGTAAAACCAACTGCGTATAAAGGGATCCATGGACTAGAAAAACCAAAGGCAGCTTGTATGGTAATTACACCGCCCATGAATATGGAAATGATACATACAATGCTTAAAGAACCGATCCCAAGAGAATAGATCTCATACACGATCTGGCGCCAATACACCGAAAATTTTTCAGGTTTGCTGAAAACTCTGAATAAAAGCATAAAATAACGCCCAATATGGAAAAAAAGTGTCATTTGAATAAGATACTAAAGTACTAAATTATATCTTTGGATAATGAAACAAATCCTTAAGAGCCGGCTTTTTTTAATGGTCTTTGTTTTGATCACTGCGTTTGTTTTTCAGGAGTGTAAAACAAATAAATGCGATGGCTGTCCTGCCTATAAGAAAAAAGTAAGAAAGTCGAGCAAAGGCTCTATTTAATTATCCACCTGGTAATTTTGCGGTTCAACAGAAGTGCCATCAAACATCCAAACGAATTTGCGATCATATCGAACCAATCAGCGCTTCTTTCACTAAAAACTTTCGCCTGCATTATTTCCAAAAGTCCGCCATACATTACAGAAAGTAAAAAGTATAAATAAAACAGATTTTTATTTTGTTGGTGAATGTTTACAGAAATACCTAATAAACTTACCAAAATAAAAAACACACCGGCATGCACCCACTTATCAAAACTTAATAATTCTAACCAGGTAACGCTCGGAATAAACCTTCCCGGCATTGAGCATAATCCAAAGATCACAAGCGCCCAGGCAATTGCTAATTTGTAAGAATGATTTTTTAATAAAGATATGATCATAAAAAAACCGCCCCGTGTCATCGTGAGCTTGACGAACGGCAGGGCGGTAAAGTTTTTAAAAATTTAATTATGCGCCAATTAATTTTTTGTAAGCATCAACAGATAATAATGAATCTAATTGTTTTGCATCTGAAATGCTCATTTTAATGATCCAGCCTTTTCCGTAAGGATCGTTGTTAACGCTTTCCGGCGCCGAATCAATATCTTTATTTGCCTCTAATACTTTTCCGCTGATCGGCATAAACAGATCCGATACTGTTTTAACAGCTTCAATTGTTCCGAACACCTGTTCTTTTTCAACGGTTTCACCAACAGTTGAAATATCAATGTAAACAATATCGCCCAATTCTTTTTGTGCAAAATCTGTTACACCAACTAAGGCTTCGCTGCCATTTACTTTTACCCACTCGTGGTCTTTGGTGTACTTAAGGTCTGAAGGAAAATTCATAATATGTTTTTTACAAATGTATGTGTTTACTTAGTATTTACAAATGATTTTTATTGGAGATTTATTCTTAAGCTAAAGCCGCCGTTAATGTTAGAGGTTGGGAATGAAGCCGAAGTTTGAGGCGTGGTCCTGATCCAGTCATAAAACAACCTTAAGTTAATATTTGGCGTTAACTGATAATCAATAGCCGAGCGCAGGGTAATAATATTTGTACCTCCGGTTGGCGTGCTTATTTCGTCAACGATCCTTCGGATAACTGAAACGTTTCGTCTATAACTCAAATCAATTTTAATGTTTAGATCACTTTGTAATGGTTTACCCTGAATGGTTATTTTCTTAATGGTTAATTTCGGATAACGGTAACCTACACCAATAACATATTCCTGACCTTTTGTTTCAATAATTTGTGGTCCTGTAAAATTAAGCGTAACGGTTTTATCTTTCCTGATCTCAAAATTTCCTTGCCAGCCGGGCTTAACAAATTGCAGATCCACTTTAATTAAAGGAGCGAAAGCTTCGCTTATTACTACCGACGTTACGCTATAGTATGGAATAAAATTAGAACTCTCCGCCTTACCATTAACAACCGGGTTTTGTACAGGCGAACGCGAATACTGAGCAGCAAGCGGGTTGCCGTCTCCATACAATAAGTTATTAGAATAACCGCCAATTGTGTAAGTAGACTTATAACTGTGGCGTAAAGTAATTGAGCGGAATATTTTTTGTAAAGATTTAATTTTTCCTAAACCATCCCAGCTAACGGTCCAGTTTGGCAATGGCATTCCCGGAAAAATATTTTTTGTAGAATAATTTCTTATTTTTCTTCCCGAATAAACATCATAAAACGTACCCATTAAAACGTCTTGCTGTGTTTGATTATATCCGTCGTAATAAGGTTTACCTAATCCGTTAGTTTGTAAACCGGCAGAGTTTCCTTTATTCGCATCGCTTAATTGTTTCGCATAATCTTGCCTGCTGCTTAAAAATTCTTTAAACAATTCCGATTCCACGCCATGTGGTTTATCTTTAAATGCTTTTCCTAAAGTAAATATCGAAGTGCTGAAGTTTCCGGTTTCGGCGCGGCTGTCATGAAAGTGGTATTTGTTTTCTGTAGAATCGAATCGCATAAACTCTGTTACGCTATTCGATTTATTTTGTATTCCGTTTAAGTCTATTTTTAAACTGCCATGCGGTTCAATGCTTACTTTATACTGAATATTTCTTGTTTTGTTTTGCGTATAAGGTGTAGTCTGGTTTCTATTGAGCGTGAGCCAGCCTTTATCCAACGCCTCCGGCCGTATATCATTTTGTGATCCCGTAATAAAACCAATTCCCGGTGCATTATTATAATGATCCCAATCCATTCCAAGGTATTCTGATTTTGGTTTAAAGTTAGGCATACCGGTTCCTGCTGTTTGTACCAGAGAAATGTTCATGCTTTTTATCATCATGATACCACGCGCTAAAAACTCTGCAATGGCGCCAAAATTTTGCACTTTTGGTTCTTCTTTATTCGCAGTGTCCTTTTTATCAGCTTTATTTTTTTCTTTTGGCGGTTTCTTGACGGGATTATTTAATTGCCCGGAATTTATCCTTTTGAAATAAGGAATTTTATTGTACAAACTTAACAGGGTTAAATTAGCCGTGTAATTA
>DATMPR010000448.1:0-6589 GCA_035567575.1 Bacteroidia bacterium | reverse complement strand
GTATTCATACACCTGGAATTTATGTTCACCGTATTTTTCAAGGTGAGAAATATGAAAAACGAATTGAACAAAGAACTGTAAGAAAAAAACAATAAAACCTAAAAACAAATCGTTAAACAAATAATTTATGAAAACGAATAGCAAAACAATTTTTTTTATTACTGCATTAACTGCTTCAGCCTTTTTATTTACGCAATGTGATTCCGGTGATGAATTTGAAAATGCTTCTAAAAATGAAATTAAAGTTGACTTATCAGGCGAAATACTTCAGGGAAATCAAAGAACTCTGGTAATAGACGAAACAAATCCGTCTAATTCTTATACAAGAATTGACAGTATAACCCAATATGGATTAGACCTTCATTACGTTTTGCCTGATTCTTTAAAGGACTGCGGATTAAAAGTTATTGTAAGCGGTAAAATGCGTGAGACTGAAAGTATGACCGGATATATTGCAGTAGCCTTGCATGGTAAAGACACTATTTATTTTTGGGGAATGATGTTGTCACGTTCATATGTTAAAGGGCCAAACAAGTGGTTTGATTTCAAAGACAGTGTCATAATTAATAAAGCAACGAATACTCCTGCCTCACTTTTCCTTAATGTTTTTCCCTTTAAACAAACTGGTAAAGGATATTATGATGTGGATAATTTAATAGTACGGATTTCAAGAGAATAAAATTATGCTCGATAAAAATGGTATTGCAAAACGCATTGCCCGTGAAGTAAAAGACGGCATGTATGTTAATCTTGGAATAGGTATCCCAACTCTTGTTGCTAATTATATTCCTGAAGGAATTAATGTAGAATTACAATCTGAAAACGGGATCTTAGGAATGGGGCCATTTCCTTTTGAAGGAGAAGAAGATGCCGATCTGATAAACGCAGGGAAGCAGACCGTTACTTTGTTAAATGGTTCTTCTATTTTTGATTCTGCAATGAGTTTTGGCATGATACGTGCGCAGAAAGTTGACCTAACTATTCTAGGCGCTATGGAAGTAAGTGAGAATGGTGATATTGCCAATTGGAAAATCCCAGGTAAAATGGTTAAAGGAATGGGAGGCGCCATGGATCTGGTTGCTTCTGCAAAAAATATTATTGTTGCGATGCAGCAAGTAAACAAAGCAGGAGAATCAAAATTATTACCAAAATGTTCGCTTCCCCTAACTGGCGTTCATTGCATTAAGAAAGTTGTCACCGAATTAGGCGTTTACGATATTCGTCCCGAGGGAGGATTTAAATTATTAGAACGCGCTCCCGGAATTTCTATAGAGCAAATAAAAAATGCAACCGCCGGTAAATTAATTATTGAAGGTGAAATTCCTGAAATGATTATTTAACTATTTCCAATATTTTATAAAGCTGCTTTGAAAGAATTTATCTTTAAATATAAGTTACTGATTTTTGCAGCCATCGTAATTTTACACCTCGCTTTTAAATCCTATAAATGTGGTGACGCAGGTTTATGGTACGATGAATGTTTTAGCGTTCAATTGGCTGAGAAAAGTCCTGATGAAATAATAAGAATTTCAATGTATGATGATCCCAATCCTCCGCTATATGGGGTGTTGCTTCATTATTGGGTAAATGTTTTCGGCGATTCAGAAACAGAAGTCCGTACACTATCTGTATTTGCAAGTTCTTTAGCTGCAGGTATTTTGTTTTTACTTTGTCTTAATTTTTTTAACTGGCAAACTTCCGTTTTCGCTTCTTTAATGTTTTTTACATCCAATGAGTTGTATTATTACGGGTTAGAAGCCCGAACCTATGCTTTAATTATTTTGTTTGTCCTTTGCTCATATTACCTCTTCTTATCAATAATTAAACGGCCAACATTTATCAAAGCCATTTTGTTTGCCGTTGCTAATGCTTGTATTTTTTATTCGCATTTTCTAGCCTGCTTTGTTATAATAGGAGAAATTATTTTATTTCCTATTCTTGCTTTAAATGGACAAATTATTGCAAATAAAAATGGCAACATATCTTTCAATATTGACATTAAAAAAAAATTACTCCTTTATTTATCAGTTTCCGGAATAGTGTTTACATTTTTTTTATGGCCATGGAAAGACCGAACTATTTTTCTTTTGTTAGAGGGTGGTAAGGCCATGTGGCTGGCCAAACCAACTTATGTTGACTTTAAAAACTGTATTTATGAGTTTTTTAATAGTAAAGTATTATACCAAGCACATATTTATACTGCTATTTTATTTGTTTTATTACTTCTTACTAAACGATTTCGTGAAGAAGATTTTAACTGGAAAATGATTTTGTTTGCATTAATTATTGGTCCCGGCCTTATATATTTTAATTATTTTGCGGCCAATTTCACTCCTATCTTTTTAAAACGCTACATTCTATATTCTTTTCTTGGTTTCATTTTCTTATACAGTTATTTGTTTTCAATGCTTAGATTTCCTTTTTTAATTAAATTAGGTTTATTTATTATTCTTTCGGGTTTTTCTTTCTCCAAATTAATTTACCCGCGGCCGCCTTATTATCAATATAAAGAAGCGGTTCCGTTTTTAAAAGAGGCGCAAAAAAAAGGCGGCACTCTAATTATTAATGATCTGCCAGACGTCTTTTCATATTATTATGATAAGAATATTTTCAAGATCCAAGCGTATAATATAAAATATGCCGAACTACTTAAGCATGATGTTTATATTCCTTTTAAAAGCACTTGGTATCAGGAAGAGGATTTTTCAATGTATCATGATATTTATTATACACGGACTTTTTCGGGCTACTACGATCCCCAGGAAAATATTGCAAAACAACTTGAACAAAAATACAAATGGGTTGGTGATGGACCGGATTATTTCGGTATAAAAATATCGCATTATATTAATCTTAATTATAAACCTAAGTAATAATGATATGGCTTAATACAAAAAATATTGCTATCTTTTTACTGATTGTTCTGGCATGCTTTTCCATTTTTTTAAATCTTGATGCCAACTTCATACAATTATGGGATGAAGGATTGTATGCTGTTCCTGCTTATGAAATGTGTCTCAACGGAAATTATCTCGTGAAGTTCTATGACGGCTTACCGGACATGGTTGCAACAAACCCTCCGCTGGTGTGTTATTTTCAGGTTTTATGCATGAAGATATTTGGTCCGGGTGAGCTTGCTGTACGAATGCCTTCTGCTTTAGCTGCTCTCGGCGTAGTTCTTTTGATCATCCGGTTTTCAATAAAAGAAAAACTTGGACTCGACTTTGCTTTTTATGCAGTTTTGTTTTTGATTACAAGTCATGGTTATGTTGGATACCACGTTGCAAGAACAGGGGATCTTGATTCGGTTTTAATTTTCTTTATCATAGGTTCCATAATTTATTTTTATAAATTTATTGAGTACGAAGAAGAAAAAAAGAAATACCTTTTAATATTCTCTTTATTTATATTAGGCGGTTTTTTTACCAAGGGTATAGCCAGCTTGCTTGTAACGCCGGCTTTTATTATCTATGCAATAATTAAAAACAAAGTGCTTTACGTATTAAAATCAAAACAACTGTATTTTTATATTTTCTCAATATTATTTCTTATTATTTTATATTATTATTTGCGCGAATTGAAAACTCCTGGATATGTGAGAACTATGCTTGAAAGTGAGGTTGGAAGATGGAATAGGAATGACGGCCTTCATGCACACCCGTTTTGGTTTTACTTATCTTGGTTATATGAAAGTCATTTTAAGTACTTTTTAATTTTGGTTCCGGTGTTTCTTATTTTATATTTCTTTATTCCACGTGATAATTACTGCAGGAAAAAAAGTACTATTTGGTTAGTTTCTTTTATTACATTTTTTCTGGTTATTTCATTTTCAACAACAAAACTTGAATGGTATGATGCGCCTTTAATTCCTATGCTTAGTATATTTTTAGCATTTGGGCTTAAATCAATTATTATGAGATTTAAATCAGTTATTAATTTTAACAGGTTTTCGAAACTAACCCTAATGATTGCCAAATGCAGTTTTATTTTTTTTCTGTTTATGATGCCTTACATATCCATAATCCAAACTGATCTGACCCACCAAAAAGGATGGCATGACATCAACTTCGGGAGGGCTTTGAGACAATATAATAAACTAAAGGATGTGCCAAAAAAAATGGAAATGCTTTATACAGGACTTAACGGGCACGCCATATTTTATAAATTATTATATAATCATAAATTCGGTTATAACATAACATCAACCGACGTAGGAGAAAAACTTACAATAATCCCAAACAAAGTATATTTATTTACACACCCCGGAGTTAAGGATTATCTCGAAAAAAATTTCAATTTTAAAACCTATTTTGAAGAAGATGGCATGATGGTGGTTCGAACACTTAATCCTAAACACACCTGAATTTAAATAAAACAATGGTTATTCAAGTCATATTTTTTAAGATATTCGTAATATGAAAGTAGCTGTAATTGGAGCCGGGCCGGCAGGTATGACTGCAGGGTACGAGTTAGCCAAAAAAATAAAAGATGTTGATGTATATGAGGCCGGACCTTCTGTTGGCGGTATGGCTAAAACTATAGAACTCTGGAACCAAAAAGTAGATATTGGTCCGCACCGCTTTTTTAGCAATGATACACGTGTAAACGAATTGTGGCTTGAAGTTGTTGGTAAAGATTATGAAATGGTCGATCGCTTAACCCGAATTTATTATAACAAGAAATTTTTTCATTATCCCATTAAAGCAATTAATGCTTTAACAAACATGGGAATTTTTAAGGCTGCATCTTGCATGATCTATTATGGTCTTGAAAAAATTTCTCCAACTAAAGACACAAGTACATTTGAAGGTTGGGTAACCAATCGCTTCGGAAAAAAATTATATCAGATATTTTTTAAAACTTACACCGAAAAATTGTGGGGCATACCTTGTAATGTTTTAGACGCGGATTTTGCAGCACAACGAATTAAAAAATTCAGTTTAGGTGAGGCTATTAAAACTGCTCTATTTGGCAACAGCGGTAAACATAAAACTCTTGTTGATCAATTTGCATACCCGCATGGCGGAACCGGAATGGTTTACGAACGTATGGCGAGTTTCGTAAAAAGCAAAGGCGGAAATGTTTTTGTAAAATCACCGGTTAAAAAAGTAATTACAAAAAATGGTGTCGCTTGCGCCCTCGAATTAGAAGATGGTATGATTAAAGAATATGATCACATCATTTCTTCAATGCCATTATCATTAATGGTAACGCGTTTGCCTGAAGTTCCTGAAAACATTAAACAAGCGGCACAAAGTTTGAAATTCCGGAATACAATTATTGTTTATTTAAATGTTCAGGCTAAAAATATTTTTCCGGATAATTGGTTATATATTCATAGCAACGATCTTGAAATGGGACGTCTTACTAATTTCAGAAATTGGTCGCCCGCATTATATGGAAAAGAAGAAAGCACTATTTGCGCGCTGGAATATTGGTGTTATGATAATGATGAAATTTGGACCCGTGACGAAAACAAATTAATTGAATTGGCTAAAGAAGAATTACGTAAAACAGGTTTGATCGGAAAGGCAGAAATAACAGACGGACATGTTTATAAAATACCACGTTGTTATCCTGTTTACAGCACAGGTTACAAAGATGTTTTAAAACCAGTTGAAGATTATTTAAACACCATTAAAAGTTTACATGTAATTGGTCGTTATGGAGCATTTAAATACAACAACCAGGATCATAGTATTCTGATGGGAAAACTTGCTGTTGAAAATATTTTAAAGGGAACAAACCATAATCTTTGGGAAATTAATACGGATTATGAGGATTACCAGGAAGCCAGCGTTATTACAAAAACCGGATTACAAAAAAATAATGCTGTCTAAAAAAATAATTGGTTACATACCTTTTTACATTATAGGAATAATTTCCTTTTTTATTTTTTCGCCTTATTTTTCAAAAACAACGAATTCAGATAACGCCGTTCATGTTCTTATGACAGAGAGCCTGCATTTTCCTGAAGATTTTTATTATTGGGGGCAAGATCGTTTAGGGAGTCTGGTACCAATGCTGGCACACTTGCTTTTTATTATTTTGCCAATTAAAAGCATAGCCGCTATTTCCATTGTTCAGTACATAATTATTGCTTTCACATTTTATTTACTTCAAAAATTTGTGTCAAATTGGTTATCCAAATTAATTCTATGCCTTATTATTTTTATACCCTTTCCTTTAATGTTGGTTCAGGTATACATTGGTCATCCTTACGCACCGCAATTTTTCCTCTTTGCTTTAATTTTAACTCTGCAGCGTTCCCTTCATCAAAAACCTGATCTAAAATTTATTAATAAACTTTTTTATTATTCTGCCATTTCAATATTTGCAATAGCTTCAATTTGGGTTTCGGAAGTCTCCGTGTTTTTCGTTTTCATTTTTATTCTGTTTGAGATTTATTCGTCATTTAAAATTTTCTCTTCCCAAGATGAAAATTTCCGGTTTGAATTCAGCTTTAATTTAAGATCTTCCATTGCTTATACTTTATTGTTTTTAATTATCGCCTATTATGGCTTTAAATTTATTATTTATGCAAAGAGTTTTTGCTACAAACAAGAAGGCATAGAAACATGGTTTACAA
>DATMPR010000447.1:0-2481 GCA_035567575.1 Bacteroidia bacterium | reverse complement strand
TCTCCTTATTCAATTGGTCTTCCTTCTTTATCAATTCATCCATTTTATCAATGGCTTGTTGTAGTTTTTGTTCTACTTCAAATTGTTTAAAGGATTCGAGTGCGCGGTCTAATTCTTTTTCAATATCCTTATTTGTCAATTTCATTTCTTCAATTTTTTGCTGGATCTGATTCTTGTCCATTTGATCCATCAGTTTCTGAAGCTCATCAAACATTTTTTTCATTTCAGGAGTCATTA
The DNA here is from genome assembly GCA_035567575.1 of Bacteroidia bacterium. GTDB lineage: Bacteria > Bacteroidota > Bacteroidia > B-17B0 > Aurantibacillaceae > JAHEYG01. Next base: position 2,244 of record DATMPR010000447.1, on the reverse strand, counting down.
CATTCTCCATTAATTTCTCAAGCTGTTTTTGTTTTTCGACAATGGATTCGTCTTGCGGCGAAAATTCATTTTGCTGCTGATTGTTTTGCTGGTTCTCTTGTTTTACTTCATCAATTTTTTTCTCTAGACTTTTTTGTTTGTTCAAGATATCTTCAATTTTCTTTTTCTCTTCCCAGCCCAATTGTTTTTTATCGTTCATTTTTTTCGACAAAGCATCTAATTCTTTTTGCAGCTCTTTTGCTTTCTTAATGCTTTCGTCGAGGTCTTTTTTTATTTCTTCATTATTTTTTCCTGTGGCTTTATTCATTTCATCAACCGTTGGTGATTTGAACGTCATGATCTTTGTTTTAGCGGGCTTGGAACCATTAACACCATCATTGTCCCACACTTCAAAATAATATTCAATTTTATCGCCGGGTTTTAATTCAAAGGTGTTCGCATCAAAATAATAATAATAGGATTGTGCGACTTGCGATTTATTAATACCTAAAATATTCTCACCGGTTTTTTGCGATGAATTTCCTAACGAATCAGTTGTGTATTGTGTATAATGAAAAATGAGTTTATTAAAACCATAATCATCTTTAATACTGCCGCTGAAATAAATGTTTTTAAAATTAGTGGAATCTGTTTTTTCACTCACATCAATATAAGGAACCTGATCGGCCAAAACATTGATACCATAATTAACTGAATCGCCGTAAGTGGTAACGAATTGATTTTTTGTTTTTACATAATAAGCAGTGCTGCGCAATAAAAGTTTAGTGAAGGTAAATTTATCTTTAGATGATTCGCTAATATTAAAAGTTGTATCGCTAAAACCTAAAAATAAATTGTTTGTGTTTTTGGTGTTGAAGTCCCAGCGGATCTTTGTGCCTTGAGGAACTTGTAAGTCTCCGCTGTTAGTTATGGTTTCATTTTTTTTATTGAGATAAGCAGGATATTTTAAATTAACACTGAATTGCATTAAAGAAGGTTTTGGCATGACTTCCAATTGGTAGCCTTTCGAATTATAGCCTGCGCCGCTTAATAAAAAATCGGTTGTGTTTTGAATGTTTTTAAAAGTGTAATTAAACGTGATGTTATTTTCTTTCTCTAATTTAAATTCGCTCCCGTTAATTTTTATAAAAAGCTCGTTGGGAATTTCGCTACCCTCTAATTTTACTTTCAAAACAAAATCCTGCTGCTGCATGGCTTTTAAAGAGTTATTCTGAATGTTAAAAGTAAAAGGCGCTTCACTTTCGAAATAAGTTTGGTGATGCATTAAACGCGAAGTGCTTTTTGAAATTACATTAGGCCAGATAACAGCAATGGCTATTGTTAAGAACAAAGGCGGTAAAGCGTATTTCAAATATTTTTTATTATCAGCAATGTTGATAGCCGAAGAAAACGGAACAGGTTTTAATTCATTTATTTTTTGATTGATACCCGCAAATAATAATTCATCAGAACCGGTTAAAGCTTTTTCGTTTTGTAATTGCAATACATTTAAAAGTTTGTCTTGTACATTTCGAAAATGTGTTCCGATAATTTGCGCTGCTGTTTCGTAGGAAATAATTTTCCCGAACTTATTTAATTTTAAAAGCGGAACCGCAATGTATTTTACAATTATAAAAGCACTGATCCCTAAAAAAGAGTAAAACAATAAGCTGCGGACGGTTGTATTGAACTCACCAAGATATTCTGTTAATACAATCACCAAATAAGCGCTCACCAATAATCCGCTCGAATACAAAACCCCTTTTATTAATTGGTTCTTGTAATACTTGCGGATGAATTCATCCAGTTTATTTATTAGTATGTTATTTTCGTTCTTCATTCGGTTCGACCCCTTCAGGGTCGCAGATCTATTTTTGTATTTGTTTTTTATTAATATTTGACCCCTTCGGGGTCATTCTTGTGTACACCTGACATTTAGATGCAATAAGATTACGCTTTACACAAATTTAGTAAACGTTTATGTTAAAAGATAGAGGTAAGAAGTTTTTAGGAAGTTTAACAAAACCCCCCGACTTCCTTTGGCAAACTCAGGACCTGGGGGTTTCGTGTTATATCACAATTTCATCGCCATCTTTATTCAGGAATTTGTATTCCATAAAGCCCAGACTGGCCATCGGCTGAATTTTGAATTTTTGTCCGTACGCACTTTGCCATTTCTTTTGAAGGCTCTTTTTAAATAAACTGCCCTTTGTAATAAAAGCTTCAATGTATGGATGAACGTGCAAGGTTAATTGTTTTTCGTTT
>DATMPR010000446.1:0-7371 GCA_035567575.1 Bacteroidia bacterium | reverse complement strand
AAGGTGGCGTATACTTAGGCGGCGTTGCCCGTTTAAACGAAGTAGAAAATATTAAAAGTCTTTTCCCTATTTCAATTAACGACCAGCCAAGTTTTCACTTAGCTGCTCAGGTTTATGAAGGACTGGTTAAATTTAATCAAGTTGATCTGAGTCTTATGCCTGCTTTAGCTTATAAATGGGAAATAAGCTCTGACCAAACCGAATACACTTTTCATTTACGTCCCGTTAAATTTCATGATGACGCTTGTTTTCCTGAAGGTAAAGGAAGAGCAGTAACTGCAGCTGACTTTAAATTTTGTTTAGATAAGCTTTGTACTGCTGATCCTGTAAATAATCTTTTTGATTACACATTTAAAGATCGTGTTCTTGGTGCTAATGAATCATATAATTCATCAAAATCAGGTAAAAAAATCGGCTGCGAGGGTGTTAAGGTTGTAAATGATTCTACTCTTTCAATTAAATTAATTCACTCTGATCCGAGTTTCATGAATATTTTGGCAATGCCTTGCGGTTATGTTTATCCACAGGAAGCTTTTACAAAATATGGTGCCGATATGCGTACCAAGACTTGCGGTACAGGTCCGTTTGCTGTTGAAACTGTAAAGGAAGGCGAAGTAATTATTATGAAGAAAAACCCTAACTATTGGGGTACAGATGTTAACGGAAATAAATTGCCTTACCTGGATGGTATCAAATGGACATTTATCCGCGAAAAACAATCTGAAGTATTAGAATTTAAACGTGGTAATTTGGATATGATCTATCGTATTCCGGTTGCAATGTTCCATGAATTAATGGGAGATCTTGAGCACGCTAAAGAACGCAAATCAGAATTTAATATTTTAAGCAACACAGCTTTAAACACAAACTATTACGGGTTTAATTGTCAAAGTCCTGCCTTCTCTAAAAAAGAAGTTCGTCAGGCATTTAACTACGCGATCGACCGTCAAAAAATTGCTGATTTCACATTACAGGGTGAAGTTGATCCGGCTAATTATGGTATAGTTCCATTTAGCGAAGCATTTGAAAAAGCAGGTTACAATTACAAAGCGGTTGGCGGTTATAATTATGATCCTGCAAAAGCAAAAGAATTAATGAAGGCGGCAGGTTATCCGGATGGTAAAGGTTTCCCGAAAATAATACTTGAAATTAACAGCGGCGGCGGTGATCGTAATATTTTAGCAGCTGAAGTAGTTCAGAAAATGCTGAAAGAAAACATTAACATTGATTTTGAAATTAATATCGTTCCGTTTGCTGAGCATATTGAAAACGTGCAAACTGCAAAAGTTGATTTCTTCCGTTATGGCTGGACAGCTGATTATCCGGATCCTGAAACTTTCCTTGCAAATTTTTACGGTAAAAACGTTCCTGCTACATTGCAGGAAAAATCTTATACTAATTTCTCGCGTTATATTAATCCTCATTTCGATTCATTATATATGGCTGCACGCTTTATAATGGATGGACCTAAACGTTTTGAAATGTTATCGCAGGCTGAAAAAATCATGTCGGAAGATGCTCCTATCATGGCGATCTATTACGATGAGAACTTCCGTCTGGAACATTTAAACGTTCGTAACTTACCTGAGAATTCAATGAATTATTTTGACCTTGCAACTACTTACCTTATCCCTGCGGATAAGATGAAGAAAAAATAATTCTTTAAATAATTTTTTAAAACCCCGTCCAACCCGATGGGGTTTTTTATTTTTATATCACTAACTTTATAAATAAAATGCTTAGTCAAGAATATATTATAATAGTTGCCGGCGGAAGCGGGAAACGTATTAAAAGTAATATTCCAAAACAATTTATTGAGGTTAACGGTAGATCACTTATTGTTTATACCATCGGGAAATTTTTTGCTTATAACCCTTCTATTGGCATGTGCATTGTAGTTCATAAAGATTACCTGCAGCATTTAAACGATTTAATAAAAAGATATTTTCCGGGTAAAACAATCCATACAACAATTGGCGGCGATACCCGTTTTAATTCAGTTAAAAAAGGTTTGGAGTTGGTGGAGCCTGACAATACTGTTGTTGGCATACACGATGCTGCACGGCCAATGGTAAGTGTAGAAACAATTAAAAGATGTTTTGAAACTGCAGCCCAAAAAGGAAATGCCATTCCGGTAACTAATGTGACTGAAAGTTTAAGGATAATTGAGAACAATACTAATAAATCGGTTAACCGGAATAATTATAAAGTAGTACAAACGCCGCAATGTTTTAATGCGGCATCTATTAAAAAAGCGTTTGAACAAGAATACAGTTCATTGTTTACTGATGATGCAAGTGTATTGGAAAAAACAGGAGAGAAAATTTTTCTGGTAGAAGGGAATGTTGAGAACATAAAAATTACCCACGATACAGATCTGATCTTAGCACAACACCTTTTAAAATGAATACTGAAGAAATTGCAGATAGTTTAGAACTCACCGCCAAACTCATGGAACTGCATGAGGAAAACCCTTTTAAAGTAAGAGCAGTTGCTAATGGGGCTTACAATTTATCAAAAACAAGAATTGATCTGACAGGTAAAACCCAATCGGAAATAGAACAGATCGAAGGTATTGGAAAAAGTATCGCCGCAAAAATTACTGAACTTCTTGAAAAAGGAACCACAACCGAATTAGAGGAATTAAAAAGCAAAACCCCATTAGGCGTTATTGAAATAATGGGCGTAAAAGGACTCGGTCCAAAAAAAGTGCGTCAGCTTTGGCACGAATTACAAATTGAAAGCATTGGCGAATTACTATATGCTTGTAACGAAAACCGGTTAATAGATCTAAAAGGTTTCGGAACTAAAACACAGGAAAGCGTAAAACAAAATATTGAATTCGCGATAAGCAATTCGGGCAAATTGCATTACGCAAGAGCTGAAAAAGAAGCAACGGTTGTTTTAAATCAATTAAAAAAAATAAAAGGACTGTTTGAAGAAATTTCTTTTACAGGAGAATTACGAAGAAGAAACGATATTATTACAAAAATAGAGTTGTTGTGCTCAAGTCATGATCTTGAAAAAGCAAAAACATTTTTAACTGCTGAAGGTTATTTGGAAGATGAAGATATCGAAAACACATTTGTTTCTGGCAACGAAGGTTGTCCTATTTTCATTTATCTATGTGAGCCAGGAAATTTTTATAAAGAATTATTTCAAACAACAGGATCTGGTGATTTTATAGAAGATTATTTAGAAGTTGAAATCGAAGATCCTGAATCAGAAGAAGCTATTTTTGAATCTTTAGGTTTGCAATATATAGAACCCGAGCTTCGGGAATCAAAAGAGATAATTGATCGCGCAAAAGCAAATAAAATTCCAACCTTAATAGAATTTACCGATCTGAAAGGCTCATTACACAACCATAGTACCTATAGCGATGGGATGAATTCGCTGGAGGAAATGGCTGTACATTGCAAAAGTTTGGGTTATGAGTATTTAGGAATTTGTGATCACTCACAATCTGCTTTTTATGCCGATGGTTTAAAACCGGAAACCGTTTTAGTGCAGCAAAAAGAAATTGAAAAATTAAATACCCAATTAGCGCCATTCAAAATCTTTAAAGGTATTGAGAGCGATATTTTAAATGATGGCAGTTTAGATTACACCGAGGAAATTTTAAAAACATTTGATTTTGTTGTGGCTTCAATTCACTCCAATTTAAAAATGACTACAGAGAAAGCAAATGAACGTTTAATAAAAGCGATCGAAAATCCCTATACAACAATTTTAGGTCACCCTACCGGAAGATTACTATTAGCCCGGCAAGGTTATCCCATTGATCACAAAAAAATAATTGATGCTTGCGCTGCAAATGGTGTGATCATAGAACTGAACGCGCATCCTTACCGTTTGGATATTGACTGGCGCTGGATCCCGTATTGTTTAAAGAAAGGTGTAAAGATTTCAATCAATCCTGATGCGCATCAAAAAGATGGTTACAACGATATGCGTTATGGCGTTTATTCTGCCCGCAAAGGAATGCTGGATAAAGGAAATTGCTTCAACGCTTTAAACCTTGCAGAAATTGAAACCTATTTTATAACCCGAAAGAAAGAACGTAATTGACAATTTAGGGATTGAAGTTGGAAAAAATTGCTCCGAAGGAGTGCCTTCGGCATAGATCGTAAATAAAAAAGTTGTAAATTGTATCAATATGCCGATCATTAATTCAATAGCCTCCTGGCTCATGAAAAAGCGAATGCATCAAATAGAGCTGTTCGTTAAATATCCTCATGATGTACAAAATGAATGGTTGCAGAAATTGATATTGGAAGCTAAGGATACAGAATTCGGAAAACAACATCACTTCGGTTCCATAAAAAATTACGAGCAGTTTAAACGCAATATTCCTTTACACGATTACGAAAGTTTAAAACCCTTCATTGAACGCACCCGCCGCGGCGAACAAAACTTATTATGGTCGGGCGAAATAAAATGGTTTGCCAAAAGCAGCGGTACAACCGATAAAAGTAAATTCATTCCGGTAAGTAACGAATCACTGGATGGTTGTCATTATAATGCCGGCCGCGACATGGTAACATTACATTGCATTAATAATCCCGAAACATTATTATTCACAGGGAAAAATTTAGCACTGGGTGGAAGTTATAAAACAGATGTTTTTGGAAATCATAATTCTTTTCATGGTGATGTAAGCGCTATCATTATACAAAACCTTCCTATGTGGGCTGAATTTTTCAGAGCGCCCGAAGTAAATATTGCGTTAATGGATGAATGGGAAGGCAAACTGCATAAAATGGCAGAGAGCATGATGAACGAAAATGTTACAAGTCTGGCCGGCGTACCAAGCTGGATGTTAGTGCTAATTAAAAAAGTTTTAGAATTAAAAAAAATAAAAACCATACATGAAGTGTGGCCTAATCTTGAAGTTTATTTTCATGGCGGTGTAAGTTTTACGCCTTATAAAGAACAGTTTAAACAGTTATTTGATAACGATAAAACAAATTACATTCAACTTTACAGTGCGTCAGAAGGGTTTTTTGGAATTCAGGATCTGCCGGGACGTAATGATATGTTATTGATGTTGGATTATGGTATTTTTTATGAATTTATTCCTTTAGAAGATGTCGGACTTGAAAACCCGCGCGTTTTTAATTTGGATGATGTAACTATTGGTGTAAATTACGCTATGCTCATTACAACAAATGCAGGTTTGTGGCGTTATCAGATCGGTGATACCATTCAATTTACTGATACCAATCCGTATCGTATTATTGTTTCGGGACGCACTAAACATTTTATTAATGCTTTTGGCGAAGAAGTTATGGTGCACAATACAGATCAGGCACTTTTTAAAGCCTGTGAAAAAACACATGCAATGGTTACTGACTATACAGTGGCGCCTATATTTATGAATGATAACAGCGGCTCGCACGAATGGTTAATTGAATTTGAAAAGGAACCCGATAATTTTGAGTATTTTGTAAGCGAATTAGATGCCTCTCTTCAGCAACTAAATTCTGATTACGAAGCAAAACGCTTTAATAATTATATTTTAAAATCGCCTGTTGTTAAATTATTGCCGAAAGGAAGTTTTTACAATTGGCTAAAATCAAATAACCGTTTGGGCGGACAATACAAAGTGCCGCGTTTAAATAATGGCAGGGAATTTGTAGAAAGTATTAGTAAAGCAGCACTGTGAAAAAATATATAAAATACATTTTTGTTCTTGCATTGTGTATCGGCGGATTTGCGTTTGTAACCACCGGCGGCAAAACCATGTACGTTATTAAACAAAAATTAAATCAATTTACCTGCGATAATATTTGCAATACTTATTTAGTGAACGGTGAAGAAGTATCTAAATACAATTCAAGCGGAAAATTATTTTTAAAATACAGCAACAAGCGTTTTGGAAATATTACAACCATAGATGCAACTAATGCTTTAAAAGTATTATTATATTATAAAGATTTTCAGCAGCTGGTTTTTTTAGATAGTCAGTTATCTCAAAACGGAGATCCAATTTCATTAGAGAGCTTAGGGTACGAACAAACAGATCTGGTTTGTTCTTCATTTAACAACAGTTTTTGGATATATAATAAACAAGCTAACGAATTGGTGCGTTTCGATGAAAACTCCCAACAAATTGCAAAAACCGGAAATTTAAAACAATTGTTACAAGCAGAACTGAAACCTGATTTTATGATCGAACACAGCAGTTATTTATATTTGAATTGTCCGGATATTGGTATTTATGTTTTTGATATGTACGGAACATTTACCAAAATCATTGGTTTAAAAAACCTTCATGCTTTCCAGGTAAATGGTGAAATTATTTATTTTTTCAGAGGAAACAGTTTCTGCTCCTATAGCACAAAAGCATTTGAAGAAAAATCAATTCCTTATGCTGACACTTTAATAAAAAATGTACGAATAGAAAAAGACAGGCTCTTTCTTCAGTATTCCGATTCCTTGAAAGTAATTGAGAATGCAGCTAAGTAATTATTGAATAATTATATCTTGCTGAACAGTGTTTCCTTCTTCCAATTTGATCATACCCTTTGCAGTTTTTGAACTAACACTTGCTTTAATATCAAAAATTGCAGGTAATTTAAAAACAAAAGAAACTTTTCCATTATCATCCGTAACACCATGAGCTGTTATATCACCATCAACATTTGGTTTAATGTTTGCGAATAAATAAACATCCGCGCCTTTTACAGGCTGGCCATTTGCATCTTTACAAACAACGTTAGCACCGCAAGCTGTATTCTTATTGCAAGAAGTATTCAATATTAAACCCAATACCGCAACGCTTAAAATTTTAATAGAAGTTTTCATAAATGTATTTTTTAGTCTTATCGAAATTATGAAAAAGCCCGCCAAACCGACAATTACTCACTAAATGAAGGCTATACCCTACGAAAAAGAGTGGCCCTTACACCATCTACGAATACGAATTAGTACGAATATACGAATCGAAGCTGCCTAACACGATGTTTACTGCCACTCCTGCTTCTTACCATTTTGCCTATTGCCAAAAATACATTACTTTTGAGCCTTATTTTCAAAAATGGCCAAGTTCAATCCACTAAAGGTTAAAGACATAAAACGCGAAACAGCCGATGCGGTTTCCATAGCTTTTGATGTACCTCCAACTCTTCAAATTCCATATCAATATAAGCAAGGACAATATATCACCTTAAAAATGATAATTAATGGCGAGGAATTGCGCCGTTCTTACAGTATTTGCACAAGTCCGTATACCGAAAAAGAATTGCGTGTTGCCATTAAAGCGGTAAAAGATGGCAGGGCATCTACTTTCATTAATCAAAAATTAAAAGTTGGTGATGTGATTGAGGTGATGACGCCAATGGGAAATTTCCATACTGTTCTATCCGG
>DATMPR010000445.1:0-3363 GCA_035567575.1 Bacteroidia bacterium | reverse complement strand
GCCGAAGTAAATATTAAAAACGTATTTCTGCGCGGTGGATATGCAATGTATGGTAGTCCGTTCGGAAATACATTTACAGGCAAATTTACACGTACATCATTTAGCTCCGGCTTTGGTGTAAGGAGCAAAAACTGGACCTTTGATTTTGCTCTTGTAAAAATCATGTATAATGAAGATTACTACATGTTTAATTCGAAATACGTTAATAAAACCGACCTTGCTATATCTGGCACGAATTTTGTAGCTACAATCGGATGTAAGTTTTAGTGATTAAATGCGCGTACAGATTGTACGGTAATAAGCCTCTGCCCAAAGCGGAGGTTTGTTATTTCCGGCCGTCTCGTTTTGTATTGCAATTACACGTATTTTTGTGAAATGATTTTCGATATCCATATTTTTGTTTGTACAAATCAGCGCACAGGTACAGACAGGTTAAGTTGCGGTGAAGCGCACGGTATGGATCTGGTAACGGAATTTAAAAAGCAAACCAAGGATCTTAAAACAGATCTCAAAATAAGAGCGCAGCGCGCCGGTTGTTTGGGTATTTGTGATTTTGGTCCGACCGTTGCCATTTATCCTGAAGGTATTTTTTATGTGAATGTAAAAAAAGAAGATGTTACTGAGATCATACAATCCCATATAATAAACAAAAAACCGGTTGAACGTTTGTTGTTAAAGAAACTTTAATGGAAGAGCTGCCGGATTTAAATACAGGCATTTCGAAACCTGACTTATTCGAAAAATTTAAAATTCAATTAAGAAAAGATTTTGAAAATTGCGGATTGGATCCAGAATTCACTATAAATTTAATTCCTGATTATGATCTTATTTTTAGCGTTGTAAATTTAGAAATAGAAAAAATAAATAAATCAAGATCCAATAAACTCAACGAATTATTATACCGTATTGATATCAGCGAACAACAAATTAAAAAAGCGTTTGCGGCAAACTCAAATAGCACATTAAATGAAATTATTTCGGAGCTGATCATTAAACGTGAATTACAAAAAATAGTCATTAAAGAACATTATGGAAATCCATCCCTTCGGGACAAAAGTAAAGATTAACTTAACCAACTTTGCGACTTATCGTCTTTGCGAGACAAATTAAAGCATGACTGAAAAAATAGAAATAAGAACAGGGGAAAAGGCAGATCTGCCAAATATTTTAAATCTGATAAAAGAATTAGCGGATTATGAAAAAGCACCGGCCGAAGTTGAGGTTACGGTTTCTGAAATGGAAAACTGGGGTTTTGGTGAGAACAAATTATTTGATTTTTTTGTAGCGGAACAAAATGAAGTTATTGTTGGATTGGCTTTGTTTTATTATAAATATTCCACCTGGAAAGGAAAGTGTTTGTTTTTGGAAGATATTATCGTCACTGAAAAATTACGCGGCAAAGGAATCGGAAAAAATTTGTTCGATAAAATTGTTGAGGTTGCGAAAAAAGAAAAAGTGCGGCGGTTAGAATGGCAGGTATTAAATTGGAATAAACCCGCAATTAAATTCTACGAAAAATATAATGCTAACTTAGATCCTGAGTGGCTTAACGGGAAACTAACCAATCATCAGTTGGAGAAACTTTAGATTTCAAATTTTCAACACTGAGATCAAAGAGGCTTTTTCAGTTACGATTATTCTCTGTGAAACTCTGTTAACTCTGTGTCTCCTGTGTTGAAAAAACGTCACTCGTTTGTTTTAATCAAACATTTCGGTATAAACCATTTCATTTTGTAATCTTTTAATTCAATTATTTCTCCGGCGCATGTTTGGTATTGTCCCTTTAAGTTTCGTTTTAAATAAACCGCACTTCCTTTTTTTATCTCTTCAGTCACAATGTCCCTTAAGTCTCTTAAGTCCTTTTTTTTATTTTGTGACCCGATCTTTAAACCTAATTCGTTATTCAGCAGATCCATTTCGCCTGCTAAACTATCAGGGAGCTCGCCCTGTTCGTTAATTCCATTTAAAAAATGACGGTAATTTCCATTTTCGTGAGCAATGCCCAGCTTTCTTATCTTATTTATTTTTACAGTTTGACTAAAAGCCGCCATAAAAAAAGTATGACGAAAGGCATCCAGTTTTCCTCCGCTTTGAAAAGTATCTAAGGCATTTGTTTTTTTTAATTCTTCATACAGAGGTAAACATTTTTTATAAATTTTCTTCACTTTAATTGCCGCGCAAGGATGAAATAAAGCCCAATATTTTTCGTGCTGCGATCGGCTGCTAAATTTTTGCGACCATAAACCGTTCACCAAAAAAATAAAACTGATAATAAAAACTTTACACATCTGTATTCAATTAAAATATTACTTTACTCAATTAACATAAAATTGTTGATAAGACATTCTTTCGGTCAACATTTCCCAAAGTTAATATCTTTAAATTTGCCTCATATGGCATTTAAAGGCGATTTATTCAAGAAAATATTTGCAAAAGAACTTGGTACCGGAGTTGTTGAAAGCATTAATGACTTACGTGACAAAGAATTCAGCGGCACTAAATTAACACCTGAAGAACGTTTTGCTTTATCTACTTTCGATAACTACCGCCTTAAAATTTTAAATGCTCAGGAAAACGAAACCGTTTTTCATCAACAATACCGTCAACTTCAGGTAATTGCCAACCTAAGCGATTGGCGTGAGTTTCTTAAGGAAGAATACACAAAATAAGCCTCATTTTCAAGTCTTTATTGCTTTTTATTTGTAAAGTATTTTTTTACATTTGGTACTCTAATTGATACCACATGAACGTTAAGACTTTAGGTCAATTTATTATTGAAAAGCAGAGTGATTTTCCTTATGCTAAAGGAGAGTTGTCGCGACTACTTAGAGATTTAGGCATTGCCTCTAAAATTGTGAACCGCGAGGTTAATAAAGCAGGCTTAGCCGAGATATTAGGCGAAACAGGAGATACAAACATTCAAGGTGAGAAGGTAAAAAAACTGGATGTTTTTGCAAACGATCAATTTATAGCCGCGCTTAAAGCGGGTGGGGAAGTTTGCGCAATCGCAAGTGAAGAAAATGAAGAAATTATTCCTGTTGATTCTGAAATATCAAAAAATGCAAAATATGTAGTAGCAATTGATCCATTAGATGGTTCATCAAACATTGATGTAAACGTTTCTGTTGGAACTATTTTTTCTATTTACCGCCGTACTACTTTAAACGGTCCGGGAACCATTGAAGATTTTATGCAGCGCGGTTCAGAACAAGTTGCGGCAGGTTATGTTATTTATGGTTCTTCCTGTATGATGGTTTATACAACCGGAAAAGGCGTTAATGGTTTTACATTAGATCCCAGTATCGGTGAGTTTTGTTTATCGCACCCGCACATGACAACGAGAACTTCAGCTGCACAATATTC
>DATMPR010000444.1:0-6317 GCA_035567575.1 Bacteroidia bacterium | reverse complement strand
GGTGCAAATTAAAAGAAGAAGTATAAATAAGTGATTTGTTTTCATATCTTTTTTGGCTATAAAGTTTTATTTAGGAAATAGTAAGTGATCGAGTGAAAAAATATTCCAGTACTGAGGAACAAGAAGTAATAATAGTATTAAGATAAATCTTGGAAAAACAAAACGCATATCCCACATTGGTGTATTAATCCCAAAACCGATGGCGGCAATAATCACGTTAAGGCATAATATATTTAATGCAGCATATTCAAAAAGACCAATCATCAATAGAAATCCGCATACAAGCGCGGAACAAGATGTAAAGCAAACACCAAAAATGATCAGAAATTTCGGAATGCCCCTATTCGTAAATGTGTTTTGATAGGTCTGGATAACATTCTTTATTCTAATGCGAAAAACTGCATCAAAACCCTGAAAGAAAAAAAGGATACCCAAAAATACACGGGCCGCAGTTATTGCCGCAGCTTGATGGTATTGATTAATGATTTCCATTTTATTATTTAAATTAGTCGGTTATAGATTCAATAAGCAAGAAGCGCCACCATAACAATAACAACCAAAGCGGTTACAACATTTATTATACTATCTTGTTTCATTTTACAATTTTTTATTTTGTTTACATTTTATTAGTAAACAAAGGTGTTATGTTAGCCGCGTTTATTCTTATATAACATTTATAATAAATTACACGATTCACACATTCGGGGGAAAGAAGATACTAAGCGTGCATTAATAGACTACATTTACCTTGTTCCTTTTCCAGTACGGGAATATACCCACATGTTTTCTAAAATAATCCGCAGCACATTTTACATTCTTTTATTTCTAACCTTGTTAATTATTTTGGCTGGCTTATCCCTTACCATTTATGTGAAAAGTAAATTAGCCAAGAGTTTACAAACACAAATGACGGAATTAACCAATTCGGAATACGCTTTATCACTTGACGGTTGGCGGATCGATTTTTTCAACCGGGACATAATTATAAATAACATTGGTATTGCGCCTCTAATTAAAAGAACAAGCAAACAAAAACAGAATTCATTTTTAAAATAAGGGTTTAAAAAATCATAAATTTCTCAATACTCCCTATTTAAAGAAACATAATCTTTTGATCGACAGTTTACTTTTTGAAGGAACCGAAATTTCATTATTCCCGGATTACGTCATTTTAACTAAAATAAAATTGAAGACTTACCTCTTAAACCTAAATCTCTTACTCAAAAACCAAATTCAATAATTATCAATTACATTAAAATGGGCAATGCTAAATTCACTATATATAAAAACAAAACAGAAAACAAGCCGGTTTTCAATTCTAATAATGCAAACGTTATTATTGAAAGCTTAAACACAAATTCAAAAGGAAACAAATCATTTTATGCCAATAAACTGGAAGTAATTCTTAACGATCTTTATTATAATGTTGGTGACGACAGATCATATACTTTTTTTGGTAAAAAAATAAAAGCATCCCTTAATGATTCTACCTTACTGAGTGGTATAGTACCCACTATCGTTGGAGAAAAAACATGAAGTTTTTTGCGAATAATAAATAATTAATTTTTGATTAGGAATTACATCTTATTCATGTACCAGCTTAATTCTTTTTCCATTTTTTTGTATTTAAAAATGGTTGTAATAACTTTTTGCAAGCGGACAAAAGCTGTTTCGCTTTTTACAACATAATCAAAAGCTCTGTGATGCATGCAATCTATTGCCACTTGAATTTTATCCTGCGAGGATAGCATAATAACAGGAATATCAGGATTATGAGCTTTTATTTTATCCAGCGTTTCCATTCCATTCATTGCATTTTTATCTATACCATCTAAATGATAGTCCAAAATAATTACATCCGGATTGTGCGGTAAGCTTTTCACACAAAGTTCGCCGGTTGAAAACGTTTCAATTTCAAAATCGGCATGGTGCAGAAATTCAATTTCCAGTGATTTCAAAAAGACTGCATCATCATCTACAAGAAAAAGTTTAATTTTTGAGTTACTCATAAGTTCGTGTTTTTAATCGTATTAAATTCTTCCAATAATTCTATACATGCTTGTGCACAGATGTTTTCAATTTGTAATACCAGATCTGGAATTACATCAGTTTCTTGCTGAGTACTTGCATATTCCTGTATCTTTTTGGCCATATTCTCAAAATCAGAACTTATACCCATTATTGAAAACGATGGTATCATTTTATGTACGGCAGCATATAATTTGTTCCAATCTTTATTTAGAAGACTTTGTTTCATCAATACAATTAATGGCGGTGTTTGCTCCAGATATAATGAAATCATTTCCATCATCAATTTTGGATCTGATTTTGTACGATGTATTAAATAATGCATATCAATGCATTTTAATTTTTTACCTTGTCCGACTTCCTGACCTTTAGTTTGGTTTGGTTTTATATTCTTCGGTTTCTTCACCAACCCAATTATCTTACTATATAATAATTTTTCATCAACAGGTTTTGCAATGTAATCGTTCATTCCAACTGCTTTACATTTCGCAAGATCTACTGTGGTTACGTCTGCAGTTAAAGCAACAATTGGAATTTTGGAATTCATGGTGTTGCGAATAAAAGACGTAGCTTCAAAACCATTCATCTCGGGCATTTGTAGATCCATTAAAATAATGTCGTATGATTTCTGCTGCAATTTTTCAATCGCAATCTTTCCGTTAGCCGCAATGTCCCGCTCAAATCCAAAATCATCTAGGAGCGTTTTCATTAATAATTGATTTAAGGCAATGTCCTCAACAACTAATACTTTAATGTTTTTAATTTCAGGATCCAGTTCTACCAATTCCACTTCCAATTCTGCCGCTTCTTTTGTTTTTTGAAACGTCAAAATAAAACTAAAAGTAGAACCCTCGTCTATTTTGCTTTTTACATGAATGGTTCCGCCCTGTGGCTCTACTAATTGTTTAACAATAGCAAGTCCAAGTCCCGTTCCACCATATAATCTGGAAGTGCCGCTGGTTGCCTGCTGAAAATTTTCAAATATTTTTTCTATTTTATTTTCAGGTATGCCTATTCCTGTATCCTTAATGGCAAATTCGAGCGTTGCAGTTTCGTTATCTTCATTCAATAAACGTGCACTTACAGTAATCGTTCCTTTAGTGGTGAACTTAACTGCATTACTTACCAAGTTTAAAATGATCTGATGTAAACGCACCGAATCACCAACAAGCACTTCAGGAATTCGGCTATCGTACTCTTTAATAAGGATCAAATTCTTTTCTTGGATCTTTGTCTCAAACAAATGAAGCATAGACGATAGTGACAACGCCATTTTGAAAGGTGATTGTACAAATGTCATTTTACCGGCGTCTACTTTAGCCAGATCAAGAATATCATTAATGAGTACAATTAAAGCATCACCGCTCATTTTAATAGCCATTAAATATTCCTTTTGTTTTGCTGTTAAATCCGTTTTTAAAACAACTTTTGTAAATCCGATAATGGCATTCATTGGTGTTCGGATTTCATGACTCATATTCGATAAGAATTGCTGTTTAGCTTTTACTGCATCTTCCGCAATCCGTGTAGCTTTTTCTGCTTTACTTTTTGCTTCTTCGGCTATTTCTGTAGCTAATTCTGCAAAAACTTTAGCTTCAATTAATTCTTTTTCATTTCTTTTTTGCTCTGTTATGTCCCTTGCAACTACAACTGCTCCAATAATATTTCCTTTATCATTTTTATATACCGAACCGTTAAATAAAACATCTGTCTTTTTATGATCCTTGATCGTTAATGGATAATCCGCTACAAAACCTTTGGAAAAAACTTCCTGGTAACCGTCTCTTGCTTTAACAGGATCTGTGAAATAATAAAAAAAATCGGTTCCAATTAATTTTTCCCTTGAAACGCCTGTTACCTTAACGGTTGCTTCGTTCATATCCGTAATTTTTCCTTCCGGACTAATTGTAAATAAAGGATCACGGCTTGCCTCAATCAAGCCGCGAGCATAATTTGCAATAATTAATTCTTCTGCACGTTTCTGTTTTTCGTTATTTTGAAAAACTAATTCTTTATTGGCAATAACGAGTTCGGCTGCCCGTTTCTCTTTTTCATCGTTCTGAAAAATAAGCTCCTTGTTTGCTATAATTAATTCGGCTGCGCGCTTCTCCTTCTCGTCATTTTGAAAAGCCAATTCCTTGTTAGCAATTACAAGTTCAGCGGCACGTTTTACTTTATCTTTATTTTGAAGCACTAATTTTTTGTTAGCGCTAATTAACTCATCTGATTTTTTTTCTTTAGCCATTTGTATCTAGGTTAAATTATTTGAGTTTCCAATTTCTTCAATTGGATTTCTTTTTTTATCTTTTAATTGCTTAAAGTGGGAAGGAGAAAGCCCTGTCACTTTTTTAAATTGATTTGATAAGTGAGCCACACTGCTGTAGTTCATTTTCCATGCTATTTCTGTGATGTTTAATTCTCCATAAATAATAAGCTCTTTGATTCTCTCAACTTTATTGGAGATAATATATTGTTCTATAGTGGTTCCCTGTACCTCCGAAAACAAATTAGCCATATAAGTATAATCGTGATTTAATTTTTCACTTAGAAAATTGGAAAAATTTATTTTTATCATTTCATCGGTATGATGAACCATTTGAACAATTACGTTTTTAATTTTTTCTATTAACATCGCTTTTTTATCATCCATCAGTTCAAGTCCTGAACTAAGTAAGGCTTCTCTTAGCTGTTCTCGCTGCTCGTGAGAAATATCTTCCATGATATCTACTTCACCAAGATCGATAACAACAAAATGAAGACCAAGATCCTTCAACACTCCTTTTACCGCTAATTTACAGCGGTTGCTCACCATATATTTAATGAATAGTTTCAACTAATTTTTATTTTTTTTCAGGTTCAGTTACAAGTTCTCTCTCAAAATAAACCAATTCCTTTGCGGTACTGTCTGCGTGTACTTTACAATAATAAATTTGATCAATATAACGCCTTATAACTAATTTTAGAGTGGGATTTTCTTTAGCGAAAACAATATCGCCTTCTTTGTACAAATTTTCCATAGTTATGGTTTTTATGTATTTTAAAGGATTATAGGTTAGCATCTTGATTCATAGCTTCAAATTTTTAAAAAAGATTGTTAAAAATTAATTAATTCAGAAATCTTCAATGTAAATATGAGTAGGTGGTTAAAGGTGCGGGGTTTGGAGCCCTTAATCATTACATAACTTTAGATGTAAGTTACATAATTCACACGTTTTACTCTTCTTATTCTATGAAAAGGTTCTTTACCGAAGGTAATCAAATTTTTTACAAAAGCTCTATTATATATGAAAACTCGTCTTTATTTTGACTGAATTGCACAGCGAAGAGATTAATCTTTATTTTTAGTAGGAAGGATAGATACTTTAGGACATAATTAACCTAATAATTGGTGAAACTTCTCTTTTATAAGTGGTATTGGTTATTTCCCAATTAAAACAGTTTCGAGTTCCCCAACTCTCAAAACTAATGTGTGAATTATGCAACTCACTTATAAAATTATACAATTGATTCGCTTTTATTATCACGAATCTTACAATTAAAAAGAGAGAAATATTTGTTTGCGATTCATCTAAATAAAAAAATTATGTCAACTAAAAGAAAATACCATACAGTCATTGAAGAGTTGTTAAACTTGATAAAGAAAAATAATTGGACAAACGATTTTGAAACTGCTATAAAAAGCGCACACAGTAAGAAATTGCCACTTATAGAGAATGTGTTAACATTGGATCAGTATTTAGATTGGATGAATGAGTTTTTATATTGGATTCCTCAGGAAGATTCTTCCGGAGGATGCGTGAATGACCACTTGAGTGCTTCGTATTTTATTGCTGATCAGGAACCACTTTTGTCATTACAAAATAAAGTAATTGCCTACGACAAAGCACTTGTGCTTACGCCATTTTCAAAGTGGTTGGTTGATTATGCTAATGCTCTTGGTGCATTTCTCGATACACCTGAGTCCTTAACTAAAGAATCGGAGCAAACATTTTATGATACATTATCTTATAATATGCACGAATATTCTAAGCCTCATGGCGGATGGAAAACATTTAATCAGATTTTCGCAAGGCATTTTAAACCGGGTTATCGTCCTATAGCTGCTATATCAGATCAATCTGTTATTGTAATGCCAGCGGATTCTACATTTGCAGGTCAGTGGGAGATCAGAAAAGATTCTAGTGTTACGGTTAAAAATCTGAATTGGAAAATAAGTGAGTTATTAGAAGGGAGTCCTTACCAAAACCGATTTGAAAATGGGATGTTTATGCATTCTTATTTAAGTCCTT
>DATMPR010000443.1:0-4108 GCA_035567575.1 Bacteroidia bacterium | reverse complement strand
GGAATTGAATTGCAATTGGAGGATTACATTGATCTCAGTCATAAAATGGGAAAGGATTTCAGGTTCTCATTTTTCAGTTATTACGATGAAGGATTTAATTTAGAGTATAATTTAATTCCCAACCGCAGTAATTACGTTGCTAAAGAAGGCGGTGATAAACAGGACAATGATCTGTTTTCTATGTTCAATGAGAATGTAGATGAGAGTTCCCGCTTAATTCCCGAGCTTACAAAAACAGATTATTTATTATTAATTAAAGGTGATGAACATTATAATTTCACTTACAAAATTACAGATGCCTTAAAACTAATTCCTGAAATAATTTCTTTGCAGGAAATCATTCCCGATAAACTTAGTAATAAGAACAACCTTATTTTCTAAAAACTAGGGGCGGTCTTTTTGCCACTAAAACACTAAAGCACAAAATTTCACTAAAGTTTTGGTGGGATTTAGTGTTTTTGAGCTTTTGTGGCTATTTTTTCAGCAATGCGTCCCAGCCCTGTGCTTTTAAAGGGTGCGAAGTTCCTGAACGGCTTATTAAATTTGTTCCGGATTCTTTTTTGGTCATGTGACCGATGATTGTAAAATCAGGAAGGTTTTTTACTTTTTCGTAATCACTTTGATTTATCGTGAAAAGTAATTCGTAATCCTCACCGCCGCTTAATGTACAAACAGTAGGATCTAAACCAAATTCTTTTGCTGTATCAAACATTTGCGGATCCATTGGGATTTTTTCTTCGTATAATTCACATCCTACATTTGATTGATCACAGAGGTGCATAATTTCAGAAGCTAATCCATCACTGATATCGATCATCGAAGTCGGCTGTAAATTTAATGCTGCAAATAATTTAATAATATCTTGCCGCGCTTCCGGTTTTAGCTGACGTTCTAAAATATAATCTTTGCCCTCAAGGTCCGGTTGTATTTTTGGATTTTCTTTAAAAACTGCTCTTTCCCTCTCGAGAACTTGTAATCCCATATATGCGCCGCCTAAGTCGCCGCTTACGCATAACAGATCTTTTTCCTTAGCCCCGCTTCGGTAAACCACTTTATTTTTTTCTGCTTCGCCTAAAACAGTTATGCTGATCACTAATCCGCTTAAGGAGGATGTTGTATCACCTCCAATTAAATCAACACCATATTTATTACAAGCCATTAACATGCCTGCGTATAATTCTTCCACCGACTCCAAACTAAATCTATTTGATATTGCTAATGCAACCGTAATTTGTTTTGGATTACCATTCATAGCATAAATATCACTCAGGTTAACAATAACCGATTTATATCCTAAATGTTTTAATGGGACGTAGGTCAAATCGAAATGCACACCTTCAATCAACATATCTGTTGATACCAGAGTTACTTTCCCGCCATCGGTATAATTAATTACAGCCGCATCATCCCCTACTCCTTTTAATGTGGAAGGATTTTTTATTTCGATGTGTTCGGTGAGATGTTTTATTAAACCAAACTCGCCCAATTGGGATAATTCTGTACGCGTTGTGCTGTCAAACATGGCGAGATTTTTTATTTCAACTTAATACAAACATTCTTAGGCTCGGTAAAGAAATCAAAAGCTTCAAAGCCGCCTTCTCTTCCAACACCGGATGATTTTACACCGCCAAATGGTGTGCGCAGATCACGCAGCAACCAACAGTTGATCCAAACTATTCCTGTGTGTAATTCGTTTGCTACACGATGTGCTTTGGTAATATCTTGCGTCCACACAGTTGATGCTAATCCGTAAATAGTGGAGTTCGCCATCATCAATACTTCTTCTTCTTTATCGAAAGGCATAATGGTAACAACAGGACCAAAAATTTCTTCCTGATTTGTTCTGCAATTGTAAGCTAAACCTTCAATAATAGTTGGTTCAATATAATAACCATCTTTATGATCACCATCTAAAATTTTCCGTTTACCGCCACATAAAATTTTTCCGCCTTCCTGCTGTGCTAATTCAACATAACTTAATATTTTTTCCATGTGTGATTTAGAAACAACTGCACCAATTTTTGTATCAGCATTTAATGGCGGACCAACCGTTAATTTTTTTGCACGCTCAACAAAATCGTTTTTAAATTTTTCGTGAATACTTCTCTCCACAAAAATGCGTGAGCCGCATAAACATATTTGTCCTTGATTTGAGAATGAAGAATGCATAGTTGTTGCCAGCATTTTATCATAATTACAATCTGCAAAAATAATATTCGGATTTTTCCCTCCTAACTCGAGAGATAGTTTTTTAAACATAGGCGCTGCAACACTTGCGATGTGCGATCCTGTTTTTGTACCGCCTGTAAATGAAATCAACGGCACGTCTTTATTGGAGACAATTGCATTTCCAACTTTTGGTCCAAGTCCGTGAACAATATTTAAAACACCTTTGGGTAAACCTGCCGTCATACAAATTTCAGAAAGCAAGTAAGCTGTCATTGGTGTAACTTCAGATGGTTTTGCAACAACAGTACAACCGGCAGCTAATGCAGGAGCGATTTTCCATGTAAATAAATACAGAGGCAAATTCCAGGGCGAAATACAACCCGCAACACCAACAGGCTGACGCAACGTATAATTAATTGCAGAATCTTCCATGCTGTGTGCGTTGGCAGAATAATGCAAAATACCTGTAGCGTAAAAATTAAAATTTGCGGCGGCGCGCGGGATGTCAACCATTTTTGCGAGATGCAAAGGCTTACCATTATCAACACTTTCAATTAACGCGAGCTTATCTAAATTATCTTCAATTAAAAAAGAGATGCGCTGCAAAATACGCGCGCGTTGTTCTTTCGGCGTGTTGCTCCACATTTTAAATGCGGCTTTGGCAGCAGCAACAGCTAATTCAACATCGCGTTCATCGCTATCAGGAATTAAAGAATAAACTTTTCCTCTCGAAGGATCAATATTATCGATGTAAGCTTTGCTTACAGGCTCAACCAATTCTCCGTTTATATAATTTCTGATCTTATCCATTAAGCCGTTTTCTTTTCACACATTTCTTTAAGGCTACTCAAGCCCACTTCAAATTGGTGACTCAAATTTTTTGTAATAACCGGTCCCATTAAACGTGCAAAGCCGTAAGGTAACGGTCCGGTATTATGCCACACCACTTTTGTAGAACCGTTTTTCAGATCTTCGAATTTCCAGTTATCATGAGCTTTGGATTTCCATGGTTTAATAAATTCAAGATCTAATTCAATTCTATTATATGGATTCAGTGTTTTAACCGTTAAACTTCCCGCACCTATTTTTTTTCCTTCCCAATTGTATTTATGTCCGATTGTAGAAGCTTGTCCGATTATTTCATACTTAGCTGAAGGCTCGCTTTTTTGCCAGGGATTCCACTCTCTGTAATAATTAAAATCGGCTATTTTAGCAAAAACCTCTGAGGGCGGACGGTTTATAACTACACTTTTCTCAACCAAGTATTTCGAAGGCATAATGGCCGCCAGAATTGCAGCCAGAACTATTATTCCTAAAATAATATATACAACTATCATTGTGTGATTTTGGTATTAACAAAGATACTAAAACAAAAATGCCCCGCATATAGCAGGGCATTTAATGAATGTTAATGTTCGCCTCCGTCGTGCTCGCCTTCTTCTAAAGGAACGGTTTGAGGTACGAAATCATGCTCTTTACCGGGCTTGCTATAATCGTAAGCCCAACGGTGAACCACAGGTAATTTACCGGGCCAGTTACCGTGAATATTAGCTACAGGAGTTGTCCACTCTAACGTATTCGAATTCCAAGGGTTTTGCGGAGCTTTCTCGCCGCGGAAAATACTGTAGAAGAAGTTGAATAAGAAAACTAACTGACCAATTCCTCCAATGATAGCGAAGGTTGTACAAATTTCGTTGATGTCAACTAAATTATCGAACATCGGAAAATTACTATTGGTGTAATAACGGCGAGGAACACCCGCTAATCCCAAATAATGCTGAGGGAAGAATACACCATAAGCAGAAATGAATGTGATCCAGAAATGCAGGAATCCTAATTTCTTATTCATCATGCGCAGGAACATTTTAGGGAACCAATGGTAAACTCCGGCAAACATCCCGAAGATAGCCGACAGACCCATTACAATGTGGAAGTGAGC
>DATMPR010000442.1:0-3985 GCA_035567575.1 Bacteroidia bacterium | reverse complement strand
GTAATTTTCTTCTTCAAGTGTCGTGAATAATGGAATATGAATAACACCAATTTGCGCCATACCCATATCCAAAAAATTCCATTCCGGACGGTTATTCGAAACAGTAGCAATTTTGTCGCCTTTCTTTAAATCAAGGGCCAATAAACCGTAACTGATGAAATTAGAATTATCAATATATTCCTGGGTGCTGAATTTCACCCAGCCTTTTTTTTCTTTTCCCGCTAAAGCATCCGGCTTTGAAAGAAATTTCTCTTTGTAGCGCTCTAACAGATCAAATGTGCGGGTTACTTCCATGATTTTATAAAAAGTTAAATTACGGATAAATTCCGCATTATGGTACTTTCCCCCTGATAAACTAATGTTCCGACATAATTATCTTCAAGATAAAACTTCTTAAATATCCAGCTGATGGGATCATCAAAACCTTTAGCACCTAAAAATTTTATGTCATCACTTTCAATTATAAATTCTAAATTATCAGGCGTTAAACGCATGCCTTCTCCAATGGCTTTTAAATAGGATTCTTTTATTGTCCAGAAAAGAAAAAAGCGTTTTAATTTTTCTGCTTCAATTTTCCGGATGTATTCTGTTTCTTTTTGAGTGAAATTCTTTTGTATGAGTTCTTCCAGATCGGGCAGGGTGCGGATCATTTCCAGATCAATTCCAACTTCTGTATTTCTTGAAAAAGAAAAAACTGCTTTTTTCCCTGAGTTAGATAAATTAAAAAATAAAGAAGTGTCATTCGTTACAAATGGTTTTCCTTTAGCATGTTTTGAGAGTTGAATTTGATTTGGTTCAATGTTAAGATAACCTGCCAGAATAGCGCGTAAAACTCCTTGACTAATAACATAATTATTTTGAACCTGCGGAAAACTGAACCAATCAATTCTGCTTCTTTCGACTTCATTTAAAATGGATTTACATTTTTCAATAAATTCTTCTCCCTGTTCGAGGGAAACAGTCCAGATGTATAATTCGTTTTTTTCGATTGTAGGAAAATTACGTCTGCCGAAAAGATCAGAAGATTTTATTTGGATATTTGATTCCACTTGTTGCAATCGGTTTATTACTGTCTTTATTTTGGGCTAAAGCCCATATCGTTTGTATATATTATCCACGACCTTTAGGTCGTGGCAATTTAGTTTTGATGCCAAAAATTATTTTTCTTCTTTCAAATAATTATGAATCGCATATTTCCAAACCTGTTGCCACGACCTTTAGGTCGTGGATTGTTGAATTGAATTGGTATTGGCTTTAGCCAAAATAGTTTGAAGATTATTCTCCTTTAGAAACGTCTCATATTCCATTGAGAATGTTACTTTTTTGTGATGCTCCTCCTGATTTAAAATGTACGCTCTTACTTTATCAATTGCAGAATAACTTACTGATAAAGCAATATACTCTTCCTGCCACTCGAATTTATGTTTAAGAATTTGTTGTTTATTAACCCAGAATGAAGATTCTCCTTTAATAAGCATTGCTGTTTTGGCAATTGTTTGCTCCGTTCCTAAAGAAACAAGTAAATGAATGTGATCTGAAACACAATTTAAAGTATCAATAAAAATTTCTTTTTTGATACTATTTTCTTTAATGTGCTGAAGGAGCAATGGTTTTAATTCATTGCTAATTAAATGTTCACGGTTTTTGGTTGACCAAATATAATGTATTAATACTTTTGTATACGGCATGCGTAATTTTTTGGGCTAAAGCCCATCTGTAGTCATTATTAAACCACGATCTAAAGGTCGTGGCAATTGTTTTTCGCAATTTGCGTGAGACCAAAGTTGTGGTTATAATTAGTTATCTTATCCTGAAACAGTCTCAGCTAATTCTTCAGTAAGAATTTTAAGAAGTTCTTCCTTATTATCTCTGCAGAATAAGTGACCGCCATTAACAGTTTTGAATGTGAATTCTCCTTTGGTATGTTTGCTCCAGCCTTTTAATTGTTCGGCAGTGAAAACAGTATCCTGTAATCCTGCTACGGCAGTAAGCGGACAGTGCAGTGGCTCAGCATCTTTATAAGTATAATTTTTACCTAATAAAATATCTGCACGTAAAGATGGAAGCATTTCATTAAACACTTGTTCGTTATCAATTACCGAATCCGGAATTTCTAAAGAGCGTAAGTGATTTTTGATATTCGGAATGTTTTTTTCCTTGTATACTTCATCATCTTTAATTGCATCTAAGAATTTGAACGGATTTACCAAGTGTGGCGCTCTCCAGCCGCCAACAATAAAGCGGACAGGATTAACATCCTTCTCTTTACGTAAGTAACGCGAAATTTCAAGCGCAATACCTGCACCCGAACTATGACTGTAAAAAGCAATTGGTGTCGTTAATAAAGGCTCTACTACTTCAGTAAATTTCTTTACCAGATCTTTAATGTTATCAAATGGTTTTTCATCACCGCGTTCTTCTCGTCCGGGCAATTGAACTGCACATACTTCAATATCATCCGGCAAAAATTCGTGCCAGCTATTGAAGATAGACGCACCACCAGCGAAATATGGTAAACAGAATAAACGTAAAGAAGGATTCTCAACTTTTTTAGTTCTGATGATCCATTTATCCAATTCAGATTTTTCCGAACTTCCACTTACATCAGCATTCGATTGTCCGGTTAATTCATCAATGATCTGAACTGCCATTTCATCCATAGTTGGTCCGCGCATGATTCTCATCATCGAATAATCAACTGATAAACTACTTTGGATCCAGTTACGGATCTGATTTGCCATTAACGAATCCAAACCATATTTAGTAACCGGTTCTGAAGTATCAACTTTATCACCTGTTGTTCCTAACACGCGTGCAATGGTGTCTTTTAATTGCGTTAATACTATTTCTTTTTGTTCTTCCGGTTTCGCTTCTAAAATAGTTGCTTTTAAAGCGCCATTTCCTGCTCCGCCCGCTGAACCCGCATTTAATTGTTTCTCCTTTATTAAGTGAGAGAAACGGCTTGAGTTTGCGGAATGAGGGAAAAAACTTCCGATCATTTCCCAATCAGAATCAGTTGCTACACGCTGAACAGGATTGTTTAATAACATTTGTTCTAAAACGCGAAGTGCTTGTTGTAATGTGAAAGCTTTCCAACCTTGTTTGTAAAGCAAGCCGCCAACATTTCCGCTGCGTGCAACAAATCCAACTTCAGAAATTACACCCCAGTTGATCGTCATTGAAGGTAATCCTAAACTTCTTCTGTATCCTGAGAAATTATCTAAGAAACTATTTGCTCCTACATAACTTACTTGTCCGGGATTTCCGTACACTGCAGAAATTGAAGAGTAAGAAACAAAATGTTCAAGATTCATTTTCTTTGTTGCTTCATGTAATAACCAACAGCCAACAGCTTTTGGAATGAATACATTCATATAACGTTTGTAATCTATTTCAGGAATGCTTCCGTCATCTAAAACCATTGCAGCATGCTGGATACCTTTTAAAGGAGGCATTGTTTTTTTGATGTCTTTGAAAACTCTTTCTACATCTGTTTTATTTGAAACGTCAGCTTTAGTAACCATAACATTGATGCCTTTTGCTTTCAGTTTTTTAACTACTGCTTTTTCTTCATCTGTTTTCGGACCGCTTCTGCTCATCAACACTAAATTCTTAGCGCCTTTAGTTGTCATCCAACTCGCAACTGCTAATCCGAATCCTGAAGCGCCACCGGTAATTAAATATGTACCGTCAGCTTTGAATTCGATATTTTTAGGAGGAGCAACATCTACTTTTCCTTCCATGGAAACAATGATCTTACCAATATGACGCGCACCTGCCATAAACTGGAAAGCATCTGCTGTTTTAGAAACTGGGAATACTTTTACAGGATGAGGAGGGAATTTTTTCGCCACAAAATAATCTATTGATTCCTGGAATAATTTTCCGCCAAATAATTCTTTTTGTTTGAACAAACGGTCAACGTCAACACCAAAATAAGTCAAATTGTTTCCAAAAGGTTGTAAACCTAATTTGCTATTACGGT
>DATMPR010000441.1:0-8592 GCA_035567575.1 Bacteroidia bacterium | reverse complement strand
ATGCAAGTTGTATCCGGACCGATGGGAAAAGAACGTGTACATTACGAAGCACCCGACTCTAAAAAATTAAATAAAGAAATGACTGCCTTTATAAAATGGTTTAACTCCGCAGATAAACTTGACCCTGTTATAAAAGCAGCCATTGCACATTTATGGTTTGTGACCATACATCCTTTTGATGATGGTAACGGACGTATTGCACGCGCCATTGCTGATATGCAACTGGCCCGCGCTGATGGTAACAACCAAAGATTTTATAGTATGTCTGCACAAATTAGAGCAGAGCGTAATAAATATTACAGCATCCTCGAGAAAACCCAAAAAGGTAAATTAGACATAACAGAGTGGATAGAATGGTTTTTAGATTGTTTAATACGAGCCCTTAATGCAAGTGATCATACACTCTCTAATGTATTAAGTAAAGTAAAATTTTGGGAGAAATATGCTAACACATTTTTAAACGAAAGACAAAAACGTATCATTAATAAATTATTTGACGGCTTCAATGGAAAATTAACTTCTTCTAAATGGGCAAAAATAAATAAATGCTCACCCGATACAGCTTTGCGTGATATACAAGATCTAATGCAAAAAGGTGTTTTGTTTAAAGACCCCGCAGGCGGAAGAAGTACGAATTATGAGTTAAAAAGGTAATTCTTCTTTTTTTAATGAAAGAAATAGTACACACCTTCAAAAAAAGTTGATGATCGAGAAGATCAGGATGGAGCTTTCATTCCAAGGTATAAACGATGCAGGTTCAATAAAAGAAAGATTGCGAATAATGAAGGAGTACTTTGGTTTGAATAATTCCTAATTTCTACTTCAAACTCCCGATCATATCCTCCGGTTTCACCCATTGGTCAAATTGTTCGCTGGTAACGTAGCCAAGTTCAATTGCTGCTTCGCGTAAGGTTTTGTTTCCTTTGTGTGCTGTCTTAGCAATTTTTGCAGCTTTCTCGTAACCAATATGAGTGTTTAATGCTGTAACTAACATTAAAGAATTCTCTAAATGTTTTTTCAGTTCCGGTAAATTTGCTTCGATGCCATCAGCGCATTTTTCAGTAAAGCTTACACACGCATCACCAATTAACCGTGCGCTTTGTAAAACGTTTGCTGCTATCAATGGTTTAAAAACATTTAATTCAAAATGTCCCATGCTGCCGCCAACACTTACTGCAACATCGTTACCAATAACCTGTGCGCAAACCATTGTCAATGCTTCCGGTTGTGTTGGATTTACTTTACCCGGCATAATAGAAGAACCCGGTTCGTTATCAGGAATGATAATTTCACCAATGCCGCAGCGTGGTCCGGAAGATAACATTCTGATATCATTCGCAATTTTCATTAGGGCAACAGCGCTGCGTTTTAAAGCGCCGCTTAATTCAACCATTGCATCGTGTGCTGCTAATGCTTCAAATTTATTTGGTGCAGTAACGAAAGGAAGTTTTGTTAACTCAGCAATTTTTTTCGCGACTAAAACATCGTAACCTTTAGGTGTATTTAATCCTGTACCAACTGCAGTTCCGCCCAATGCTAATTCTTTTACAGCTTCCAATGCATTTTTTAATGCACGGATGCTCATTGTTATTTGTTGCGCGTAACCGCTAAATTCTTGTCCGAGAGAAAGTGGTGTAGCATCCATGAAATGCGTGCGTCCTGTTTTAATTATGTTTTCAAATTGTTTTACTTTCTTATTTAAACTGTCACGCAGTTTTTCCATTCCGGGAATTGTAATTTCAACAACTTGTTTGTAAGCGGCAATGTGCATTGCGGTAGGGTAGGTATCGTTACTACTTTGTGATTTGTTTACATCATCATTCGGATGTAATATTTTTGGTTCATCAGTTAACTTACCGCCGTTCATTACGTGTGCACGGTACGCAATAACTTCATTCGCATTCATGTTACTTTGCGTACCGGAACCGGTTTGCCAAATTACCAACGGAAACTGATCATCTAATTTATGCGCGATGATTTCATCACACACTTTTCCTATCAGATCACATTTCTCTTTACTTAAAACTCCAAGATCACAATTTGCCAAAGCCGCAGCTTTTTTCAAATAACCAAAAGCATAAATAATTTCTTTAGGCATACTGGCCTCAGGACCAATTTTAAAATTGTTACGGCTGCGCTCTGTTTGCGCGCCCCAATAAACATTAGCGGGTACTTTTACCTCGCCCATTGTGTCTTTTTCTATTCTGTAGTCCATATTAAGAGTTGTTGAGTTCATTTGTTTGTTTTTTTATGCTATTGCCAAATGGAATAACGAAGTTATTTCATAAGTTAAAAGTAGCAATTTTTATTTCATTGAACATTCCCATGCTTATAAAGGCCAAACTTTTTATTATTATAAATGATCTTCCAGGATGGCGGGTGCTGCATAAAATACGCTTTAGTGGAATCGTCGGTGGCCTCCAGATTGATTAGGAAATAATCCGGTTTGAATTTCTCTATCTCACTTATCAATACTTTTCGGGGAGCAAGTTCCGTATTAACAAATGTTTTGTATCCGGTAAAATATGTAAGGGCACGGGGCTTACTGAACATAATGCTTGCATCTTTAGGAACATTATTTTTAATGAAAAGAAAAGCTGCTGCTGATTCAAATGTATAAGGACCGGGAATAATGTTTTTCCCCGTTTTAAAAACATAAAGTGAATGCTGCTTATAACAAAATAACACCAATAGGCCTAGGCAAAAAACAACGTATTGTTTATAAGGAACAATGGCGAGTATAATAAATAAAGCGTATGCCGCAAAAAACAATACCAATGGTATAATCGGAAGCAGTAAACGGAAACCCGTATCGGTGTACGGATGAATTAAAACGGATACAATTATTCCGCTAAAAAAGAAGAGAAGAATAGTAGGTTTTAATTGATCGGGTTTAAAAATAAATATCAGCATTCCTATGAGGGCCGTAAATATGATCCCGTATGATACGAGGTAATTCAGAAATCCTTCATCAAAACATGAAAAGAAATATTTTAAGGTAGCATAATTGTAATTTGCGTTAAGCGAAATCGTTTCAAATAATGTATGCGCCTTAGGATTTGGATAATAAATGATCTTTTGAGGAAAAAGCATATAAAAGATACCATAAAAAACCAGAACAGAACCGACGATCCATATTTCATGTTTTATAAAATTCCAGTCAACTTTATGTTGTTTGTGTCTGAAATATTTTACACAAATTTTATAAATTGTTTCAAGAATAAGAGCTATGAATAAAACCCATCCTACATAGCGGATCTCAATTGCAAATGCCAAAACAAAACCGCACAATATCAGCATCCATATCTTTTTGTTATCGGATAGGTAGAGAATGAAAAATAAAAGTACAAAAGCCGCAAATGGCAGGTCACTCACTATATCATTTTTAAATCCAAGACAGAGTGGGTTGTATGCAATTACCAATGACATGGCTAACGCCGCCGGAAAATGAAACCTTTTGTTAAAAAGCAGAAATGAAAAATAACCTATACATAATAAAAAGAATGACATTAAAACATTGAGTTTACTTACTTCAAAAGACGTTAAGGCAATTATGATTGGAAATCCCGGCGGGTAGCAATTCGGGCCAAGAACATAATTCGGATTTTCGACAAAGCCGGTTTGCGCAATGGGTTTGCCTTCTTTAATGTTTTTTGCTTCCAGAAGGTATTGTGCAAAATCGTCGCCCCAATCGTGCGTATTTTTTATATTAAAAAACAAAAGTGGTAACAGGAAAATTATTACTGCGCTATGTTTTAAAGATTCTTTCATTTGTTTTTAGCCGCAGATTTCACAGATTTTCGCGGATGTTTTGGTTGGTATCTGTATTAATCTGCGCAATCTGTGGCTTTAATAAGATAAGAGTTGGTCAATGGCTGCTTCCACTTTATCAGCATTAGGCAGCATTGTTTTTTCTAAAATAGAATTAAGCGGAATAGCAGGTAAATTTTCGGCGCCCACAACTTTTACGGGTGCATCCAGTTTCTGGAAACAATTTTGTGTAATGCGTGAAGCAATGCCTTGTGCAAAACCATTAAATACAGGTTCTTCAGTTAACACAATGCACTTACCGTGTTTACGCACACTTTCAAAAACCATTTCTTCATCTAATGGCATAATGGTTCGTAAATCGATGATCTCAATTTTACCTGCAAATTTCTTAGCCGCATTCTTTGCCCAATAAACTCCCATGCCATAAGTTATAACGGTGAGCGTATTGCCCTTTTTGACTTCTCCTTCGTGCGCACTCTGAACAATTCTTCCTTTCCCGAATGGAATAATATAATCTTCATCGGGTTCAATTGTTTTTGCGTCTTCAGTGCCTTTAATTTTGCTCCAGTATAAACCTTTATGCTCAAGCATCACAACAGGATTCGGGTCATAATACGCTGCTTTTAATAATCCTTTCAGATCGGCACCCGTGCTTGGATATGCAATTTTTATTCCGCGGATATTTGCTAAAACACTTTCAACAGAACTTGAGTGATATGGGCCGCCGCTGCCATAAGCGCCGATCGGTACACGTAAGATCATACTTACCGGCCATTTTCCGTTGGTTAAATAACATGAACGCGATACTTCAGTAAATAATTGATTTAAGCCCGGCCAAATGTAATCTGCAAACTGAACTTCTACAATTGGTTTTAATCCAACAGCACTCATCCCAACTGTTGAACCAACGATAAAAGCTTCTTGTATTGGTGTATTGAAAACCCTGTGATCTCCAAATTGCTGAGCTAATGTTGCCGCTTCACGGAAAACTCCACCTAAACGCGCGCCAACATCTTGTCCGTACAATAAACATTCAGGATGTTTCGCCATTAATTCCCTTATGGCAAACAAAGCGCTGTCCACCATAACGGTCTTTTCCTTACCCACAGGTTCGCGTGTGCCTTGTTCTTCAGTTACGGTTGTTGGAGCAAATTCATGTAAAAATAGATCTTCAGGTCTTGGATCTTCAGCTAAAATGGCACGACGGTAATCGGCTTCCACTAAAACTTTTACTTCGTCTTCAATTTGTTTTATTTCTTTTGCATCTAATCCTGCAACTAATAATTGATTTTTTAATTTCGGAAGCGGATCGCGTTTTGCAGCTTCTTCCAGATCATCGCGGTACCATTCTTTACGTACACCTGATGTGTGGTGATTTAGCAATGGAACTTTGGCGTGAATTAACATCGGTCGGCGTTCTTTGCGGATGATATCTAAACACTCATGTACTGTGTTATATGATAAAATAAAATCGGTGCCGTCGATGGTACGTGTTTCTAATCCATGAAAACCTTTTGCGTATTCCGAAATATCCTGCGCGCGGATCTCTTTGGCATTTGCTGAAATATCCCATTCGTTATCTTGTATGAAATAAAGTATTGGTAATTTTTTTAGCACTGCCATTTGAAATGCTTCGGCAATTTCTCCCTCTGTACAACTTGCATCCCCCATTGAGCAAACAGCTAAAGGATTTAGTCCTTTAAAATCTTCTGCCATTTTATTTTTCTCTTTGTATTGCAAACCCATTGCAATTCCTGTAGTGGGAATAGCCTGCATTCCGGTTGCACTCGACTGATGCGGGATCTTTGGCATGTCATCACGACGTAAACTCGGATGCGAATAATATGTTCTTCCTCCTGAAAAAGGATCATCACGCTTAGCTAATAATTGCAGCATCAGATCATAAGGCTCAACACCAATTCCTAACAAAATACTGTCATCACGGTAATAAGCACTCAAAAAATCCTGCGGCAATAACTGTAAACCAAGAGCTAATTGCACGGCTTCATGTCCGCGCGAAGTGGCATGAACATATTTTGCTGTAACTTCTTTGTTAGCTTCGTATAACTCGGTTAAACACTTTGCAGTGCACATAAGTTTATAAGCTTTTTTTAATAGATCGAGCGGAATTTTTGTTTTCAATTTGGAAGTATCGACTGTAGTTTGCATAATACCTTTACAAGGCTTAAATATATGAAAAATTTAACTGGATACATTAAGAGAAAGCTAATTTAACCTTCATTTCAGGAAAGGTTTTTCAACAATGGAATGTAGACAACCTGAATCTTTTGGCTGTTGAAACCCTTATATTCTGAAATAACTTTAAGGGATGCTTAAAAAATCGCAAATATTTGTTCTTTCGGGTGCCATTTTGGTATTTGCATTTTTTGTATCGTGTCATGGCAGAAAAAAAGCAACAACATCAACAGAAGTTTCAACAGCAAAAATTTCTGATGCTAAAATTAAAACCGTTGCATCAGCTTTGGGCGTGAGTGAAAAGGAGATCCGTGACAAAAAACTGTATCAGTTTGTTGAAGACTGGTACGGTGTTCCATACAAATACGGGGGCTGTAGTAAAAACGGAACAGATTGTTCGTGTTTAGCAATAAATTTATATTCTTCAGTCTATAAAAAACAATTACCGCGTAATGCCGATGATATGGCAAAAGCTTGTGATAGAGTAAGTGAGAGAAAAGTAGATGAAGGCGACATGGTGTTTTTTAAAATTAACAGTAAAACTGTCAGTCACGTTGGCGTGATCCTTAAAAATAACAAATTTGTACACGCTTCAACAAGTAAAGGCGTTTTGATCAGCGATCTGGATGAAGCTTATTACAAAAAATATTTTTACTGCTACGGCCACGTAAACTAAATGGCAACAGGACTACAGCTTAATATATTCCATCGTCTTAAACTTATTAAAATTTCAGTGGCAATTGGTTTGCTGCTTTCCATGTTGTGTTCTTATAATTTGTGGGGCGGGCAAAGATGGTTTCCGGTTTGTCCGGTGTTTAAAGGATTTTCGATTTCCCCGCCTTACGATTATATTTTATTGGGATTAGAAATAATTTTAATTTTTTTCCTGGTCACAGTTTCCAAACCCCGTTCAGTTATTTTTTTAATTCTTGTTTTAAATTTAGTTTATGTTTTGTTGGATCAGAACCGTTTGCAGCCCTGGTTTTTTATTTATAATAGTTTTTTAGCAGTATTGCTATTTTACAATTGGAGAATCGACAATATAAATAATTACAATTCGTTTTTTATTATTTTACAATTGTGTTTTGCAGCGATTTATATATATAGCGGTTTGCAAAAATTCAACCCGGGTTTCATCAACGATACTTATCCCTGGTTCATTAAACCTTTGGTCAATTTTGTGAGTGAAAGACAGATGACCACATTGTATAAAACAGGTTATGTAATTCCGCTCATCGAAATTTTTATTGGTTTTGGATTATTGATAAAGCCGCTTCGCTTTATCGCAATTCCGCTGGTTATACTTTTACATGTGATCATTTTGATATTGATGGGTCCGTTTGGGAATAATTACAATCCGGTTGTCTGGCCATGGAATTTAATGATGATCGTGTTGGCGGTTTTATTGTTTTCAGGTAAAACTAACGAGCGCTTTTTCTCGATATCACATTTATTTAAACAGCCTGTTTTTTATTTAGTGATGATGCTTTTTTGGATATTGCCTGCATTTAATTTGGTGGGAAAATGGGAAACGTATTTGTCTTTTTCATTGTATTCAGGCAATAACAATAACGCGAAAATAATATTGTGCGACGAAGCTTATAACCGTTTACCGTTCTATATAAGGCATTATGTGCATTATCAGGGCGGACAGTATTTGTTGTATCCGAAGGAATGGTGCTTGTATGAATTAAAAACGCCGCTCTATCCTGAGAAACGTGTTTTTGAAAACGTATATAATTATGTACAAGTTATCAGCCATTCAACCGAACAAGATGTAAAACTTGTTTATATCGAGAAGCTAAAATTGTTTGATAGCCGGCCTTAGCTTGGTATATTTGCCTTAATTAATTTCTAATTTATTTTTATGAAGAATATTTTATTTGGCGTAATAGCAGTGCTTGTGATCTGCATCGGCATTTTATTTTATCAGGTGCAAGGACTTAAAAAAGCGATTTCGGGAGAGGAAACCGGAACGGAAAAGGCTTCGGAAAACAATTCTAAAAAACCTGTTATCATAAATACAGCAAGCGGGAAACTACCGGATGCAAAGATCGCTTATATCAATATTGATAGTTTAAATGAAAATTATTTATTCATTTCAGATTATGTTAAGGTTTTAAAAAATAAACGAATTGCATTGGAAACGCAAATGCAAAGCATGACCGCAAAATTTCAGGAAGATTATCAAAGCGCGCAACAATCTGCACAAGCGGGATTATTACCGGCCGCCGAAATGGAAAATAAAAAACGCGATCTTGAAAGACAACAAAAGGAATTGGAGAATAAACAAATTCAAATGGATAAATTAGCTGTGGACATGCAGGAAAAAAACGAGCAGTTACAGCGCGATGTAAAAAGTTTTTTGACAGAAAATTACGAGGGGAAATACGATTTTATTATGGCTTATAGCAATGCTGTCCCAACAATTTTATTAGCTAACCCAAAACTGGAAATCACACATCATGTTTTAGATGCCTTAAATGAAAATTACAAGAACAGTAAATCAGCAAAAAAATAAAAGCCATGTCGAAATTATACGAAAAAATTAAATCGGTTGAAGAATTTCACGATGTTTTTAAAATTGGAAACGCTTCTGAAATTACATTGGTAAACGAGAGAGAT
>DATMPR010000440.1:0-17038 GCA_035567575.1 Bacteroidia bacterium | reverse complement strand
TTCTACTTTAGTTTCAATGCCGGTTTTATCACCTAGCGGAGGAACACATACTTACTCGATCAACATTTCACTTGTTAACGGTATTGCTGATGCTAATCCGGCTAACAACACTAAATCATCTTCTTTTGGTTTTGTTGCAAGTTATTTCCCTGCACCATTGAGTGAGCCATTTACATTAACTACTTTCCCTCCTACCAACTGGTTTATGAATAACCCTGATGGAGGAACTGCTACTTGGTCAAGAATCGGTACTGTTGGAGCTTACGCCGTAGCCCCTTTAGGAGCGGCGAAATACGACTTCTATAATAATGCTTCAATTGGTGATCAAGATGAATTATATCTGACCCCATCTAATTTCACCGGCCTTACCAACATGAAAATGACTTTTGATGTAGCATATGCTCAATATACTAATGAGAACGATAAATTAGAAGTTATGGTTTCCAGTAATTGTGGTGCTACATGGTCAACTTTATACAGCAAGGCAGGAACAACTTTAATGACTGCGCCATCATACTCTGCAGGTGTTTTTGCACCAACTGCAACTCAATGGCGTTCTGAAATCATTAATTTAGGCGCTTATGATAATATGCCTAATGTGTTGGTTAAAATGGTTACGACATCTGCGTATGGTAACGATATGTATATTGATAATGTTAACTTGGTGTCTACTACCGGTATTAATAACATGATAAATGTTTACAATACTATCGAGTTATATCCAAACCCTGCTCAAAACGAAACCAATATTCATATTGTTAATGTAAAAACAAGCGATTTTAATATCTCGGTATTAAATGCATTGGGTCAAATCGTAACTCAAAAAACGGTTTCATTGGAATCTGGCAACCATGATATTAATATTGATACTAAAGGTCTTGCGAACGGTATTTACAATGTTGTAATTGCTAATCATGAAGGAACTTCAGTGAAAAAATTAATCATCAGTAAATAAATATTATCTAAAATCAAAAGACCGGCTCAAATGAGCCGGTCTTTTTTCTCTTAATACAAATACCATGAAAAAACTTTTTACTTTTTTTGTTTTCGCTCTTAGTTGTCATTTGAATTCCCAAACCAGTCTTAAAGTTTGGGCCCTTTCTCCGGATCAATCAACAACGGTTACCGCAGTTGGTAATGGAGATACGGTTTATTATTCTGTTAGCGCTAACCAAACGAAAACTGTTTTTTTTCAGTTTAAAAATAATGCAGCTGTTACCAATACTTATTCAGTAAAGAGAACGGACCTTATTCTTCAGGCACACACACACGCTTTCTTTTGTTTCGGTGATCAGGGGACTTGCTACCAATCTTCCACATATGTTGTCACTAGCGATTACGCAACTTTAGGCCCAGGCCAAAGCACAGTACAAAATTCCGGCCCGCCTTTTCACGCCGATACTAACCTTTCAACAGATATGCAGGATACTTTACCTGCTGCAAGTTATTCTGTTATTATGTATAAATTATTTAATATTGCCACCGGGCAGATGGGAGCTGATACTTTAAATTTCAAAATAATTTATAACCCGACTTTATCAGGTATAAAAGAAAACTCATCAAGCATAGTTTCTGCAAGTGATATTTATCCAAATCCTTCAACCAACAATGCTAATATTACAGTAGTATTAATTGATGAAAGTCCTGTAAAAATTCAGGTATTCAACAGTCTTGGTTCGTTAGTTTATAATGGAAATGAACAAAAATTAGCAGGTAAAAATAAACTATCTGTTGATTGTGCAAACTTCAATTCAGGCTTATATTTTGTTACTGTGACGGCCGGCGATTCTAAAATCACTAAACGTTTAGTAATAAATAAATAAATTATTCTGTTTTAAAAAGAGCCATCCACTTGAGGCGGATGGCTCTTTTTATGCCTAAAAGCATTCCTTACACAAGGAGTTTTATGGTTTTTTATTAGGAATCCCATTTTTTTACCATTAATAATTGCATCTTATACATTAAGATTGACTTTGTATTAAAAATTTTGTACTTTTATTTATTATTCAAAATTTCAGTTTTAAATTATCTAAACTAACAATAAGAACATGAAAAAACAACTACTTATTTTAAGCCTTGCTGCGTTAAGCTTAATGGGCATAGGACAAACAGCGCGTATGTCGTTATACGAAGAATTTACAGGGGAAAATTGTGGTCCTTGTGCTGCAACTAATCCGGGATTAAATACTTTGTTACTTGCCAATCTTAACAACATGATCCCTATTAAATGGCAGGTTGATATTCCTTCAGCGCCAACAACAACCTGGTCTTTATTCCAAACCGACAAAACCGAAATTCAGTGGCGTGCCTATACATACGGTTATGCTGTAAGCTCTGCCCCAAGCGGACGAATTGACGGGCAAAGCCAAGTAGTTTTCGGAGCTGCGTCTGATCATCCGGGTTACATGACGCAGGGTATAATTAATACTGCTGCTGCAGTCACATCGCCTTTTAGTATTAGCATGTTAAGATCATGGGATCCTACATTTACTACAATGACTGCGACAGTTAGTATTACTGCTGCCCAAAACTATACAAGTACCGGTGCACTAGTTTTCCGTACCGTAATGGTAGAAAAAGCTATACATTTTGCGACACCTCCAGGTACAAATGGAGAAAAAGATTTTTATTACGCAGCTCGTAAATCTTATCCAACGATTCAATCGGGTACTTCTTTACCGACATCTTGGATCACAGGGCAAAATCAAACTTTTACGATCGCTTGCGTAGCGCCTTCATATATTGTTACCAAAGCTGAAGTTGAATTAGTTGGTTTTATTCAGGATGATGGTAACAGAAAAGTACAACAAGCCGCTATTACGAGAGCACCAAATGATGCTCAGGCGAATGGCTTAGTAAGCTCTTTTTTAAGTTGCAGTACTCCTATTATTCCTGCCGTTAGCGTTTCCAATGCAGGTATTAATACAATTACAACAATGACAATTCTTCCCGTTGTTGACGGAGTAGCAGGTACTCCTTATGCTTGGTCAGGTTCAATCGTTAGCGGAGCAAGCTTAACAATTAACATGCCTGCATTAACACCAACAGTAGGTAACCATACTTATTCAACCAACATTACTGCAGTTAACGGCGGCCCTGATGATTATCCTGCAAATAATTCAAATCTTGGTTCGTTTGCATTAACAAATACAATTATACCGGCACCAATTGTTCAGCCATTTACGGCTGTGGCTTTCCCTCCTGCAAATTGGTATAAGAACAACCAAGACAATGGTATCTATAGTTTTTCAAGAATTCCAACTGTTGGCGCTTATGCAGTTGCTCCGCTTGGTTCGGTTAAATATGATTCATGGAATAATCCGGTTGTAGGTGATCGTGATGAATTATACATGCCAACATCAAGTTTCACAGGTTTAACTAATATGAAATTAACGTTTGATGTAGCTTATGCTCAGGTTGACCCAACTGTAAATGATGGTTTAGACGTGATGGTTTCCACTAACTGTGGTGTTACATGGACAAATGTATATTCAAAATATGGCGGCGTTTTAGCTTCTGCACCCATAACTACTGTTTCTTTTTATCCTTCAGGAACACAATGGCGTTCTGAAGTTGTTAACTTAGGCGTATATGATAACCTGCCTCAGGTATTAGTTAAGTTCGTAACATATAACGATTATGGAAATAGTATGTGGTTAGATAATATTAATTTAGTTTCATCTACTGATATTAAATCGGTTGCAACCGCGTTTAATGGTATCGAATTGTTTCCTAATCCTGCACAAAACGAAGCTACTGTTCGTATCACAAGTTCAAAAGGAGGTGAGAGCACTGTTACTATTTTAAATGCTTTAGGTCAGCTGATGTTACAGCAAATTGCCACAATAGATATTGGCAATAATGTTGTTAATTTTGATACTAAGAATTTAGCTTCAGGAGTATATTATGTTGTTATTGCTGATAAAGAAGGTAAATCAACAACCAAAAAATTGATCATTAATAAATAAGCTTTAATTATTCTGATCGGCCTTCCTAATAAGGGAGGCCGATTTTTTTTGTAACTTTTTAATGTTTTAAAAAATGACACCATGAAAAAAATATTTACGCTTTTTGCATTAATTTTTACAGGAATATTAAGCGCGCAAAGTCCAAGCTTGCAAGCCTGGACGGTTGATGCCTCAGGCACTACAACTCTTGTGGCTCTCACAAATGGATATTGGTTCTTTAGTTTATGATGAGAACGAACAGCAACTAAGCGGAAAAAATAAATTAAATATTGATTGCACAAACTTCAATTCAGGCTTGTATTTTATCACTGTTACAGCAGGTAACTCTAAAGTTACCAAGCGCTTAGTGGTTAATAAATAAACTTCTCCATTTCATAATTAAGCCTCTGCTATTGGCGGAGGCTTTTCCTTTTATAATAGCTAAAATTTTTGTTTCTTTGACCTTGTAAATTTTACAGTTATGGAATTATATTTAGACTCGGCCAACTTAAAAGAAATTGAAGAAGGTTTTAAACTTGGTTTTTTAAATGGTTTAACAACTACCCCGACTTTTATGCAAAAAGAAGGGATCACCGATATTGATGGCACCATTGTTAAGCTAAGCAAAATAGTTCCTGTACTTCAAATTGAAGCTTTAGGTAATACTGCAGACGAAGTTTTAAAAGAAGCAGAGCGTCAATTAGCTTTGGGTTTAGATCCTAAAAAAACAGTATTTAAAATTCCGGTTTCATTAGAAGGTGTTAAAGCCTGTAAAGTATTACGCGATAAAGGTTATTTAGTAAACGTACATTTAGTTTATACTTTGCAGCAAGCTTACATGGCAATGCACGCAGGCGCAACTTATGTTTGTCCGCTGGTTGGCCGTTTACAGGACCAAGGGCACGATGCATTAGCTTTAGTTGAACAATGTGTTGACGCAGTTGATCTGTACGGATACGATACAAAAATTATGTTCTCATCCGTTCGCACTGCAGAGCATGTAAGAAATGCAATTAATATTGGCGTGCATACTATTACTGTTCCGCTTAAAATAATTAAACAACTCACTGAAAATAATTTTACAACTGTCGGTACCGATCAGTTTATTATGGATACCCGTTTAATGATGGTAAAAGTAAAAGAAGCCATTAAGGGAACGAATCCAATTGTAAACGAAAGCACATCTATTACCGATGCCATTATTAAAATGACAGAATTTGGTTATGGGGCAGTTACAGTTACCAAAGCCGACGGAAGCGTTAAAGGGGTATTTACCGATGGTTCGTTACGTAAATTAATAATGGAAAAAGGCCGGGATATTTTAACTAAAAAATTATCTGATCTGGATTACCGGGAACCAATTACAATTGAAGGGAATGTTTTATTAAATGAAGCAAATGTTTTATTTAAGAAAACAAATGTGGATACCATTGTTGTTACAGATGGCGGCAAACCTGTTGGGATGTTAGATATACAAGACATCTAATTTTAATACCTTATGAGTAATTTAAAGGCTTTTGAAAATAACGGCGGCAGGTTCCTGGTTTCAGAATCTTTACTTACTTCTAAATTAAATCACATTAAAGCTTTTGTTTTTGATTGGGACGGCGTTTTTACAAACGGCGAAAAAGATCATGAATTGCAAAGTCGCTTTAACGAAGTGGATTCAATGGGAACAAATATGCTGCGCTTCAGTTTTTTTTTAGAACATAAAGAGTTACCCGTTACCGCCATTATTTCCGGTGAAAATAATAAAACAGCATTTACATTTGCAACGCGCGAATGTTTTAACGCCAACTATTTTAAAATTGCAAATAAAACAGACGCAACAAAACACCTTTGCGAAACTTACGGCATTGTTCCAAATGAAATTGCTTATGTGTTTGATGATGTTTTGGATCTAAGCATTGCAAAAGAATGCGGACTGCGTATTTTTATTTCACGCAAAAGCAATCCATTATTTAATGAGTACGTTGTAAAAAATAAATTGGCCGATTATATAACTTACTCCGAAAGCGGAAATTTTGCAGTGCGCGAAAGCTGCGAATTATTAATGGGCGTTTACAATTTGCATGATGAAGCCATAACACAACGCGTAAACTATTCTGAAAATTACGCCGGTTACATCGAATTGAGGAGAGCTGTTAAAACAAAATATCATACCATCGCCGAAGGGAAAATAGTGGATATTACTCCCTAAAAACCGTAGTCCTTATAGTTTTTTGTAAACTCTTTTTCGTCTATTGGCTTATTGATCTTAATGTTTGTGTAATCGTAATTTTCAAACAAACCAATATCATCATAAATACTTACGCTAACAGGTAACATCGTCTTTTCATCCAGATACAAAACAGCTTTTTTACAATACATAAGCGGCACTAATATTTTACTTCCTTCTTTTAAATAACCAAAATCATTGAACAAATTATTTTTGGTACGGAGCATATAATCGTGTACGCTTAGTTTTAATGCGATACTTGTAACCGTTTCTTTACGCTTAACAACATATTCGAAATAAGGAAAATCTTTCGTTTCATAAATAACCATGTAACACATATAGCCATTCCGTTCGTGTTTCCCTACGTAAGTTAAACTCTTAATTAAATTTTCTTTCTCTTTACTTAATACTAAAGCAATAGTTCTCCCGATAAAATCAAAACCTAATTCGTTTACGGTGTAATGCTGGTTCTTGCGCATAATATTCCCGCGGGGATCAAGCGATAAAGTAAAATACGGAAACACGTGCGGCTTTACCAGCGCTTTGTTGTTGTGTTCATCAGTAACATATAATATTTCTAATTTTTTTTCTTTGTTCACAAAATATAATTTACGCGGACTAACATTCACTTTAATTTCCGATGCGGCCGCTAAATAACTGTTATTAATTCTCTCGATGGAATTAATATTGGTCCGAACCGTTTTTACATTTTTAATGGAGTCGATCATCCCCACAATTAGCTGGGCAGCCTTATTTTGCTGGGCGTTTCCGCATAAAAAAGAAACTAAAAAAATTATGGCAAGACGTGTTCTCAATGAAATAATCCTTAAATTTAATCCTAAGTTTTTAATTGAATCTTATATCTGATGAAAATTTTAGGAATAATTCCGGCACGCTTTGCTTCTACACGTTTTCCGGGCAAACCATTAATTGATATACTCGGAAAATCAATGCTGCAAAGAGTGTACGAACAAGCTAAAAACTGTACAAAACTGAACGATATTATTATTGCTACCGACGATGAACGGATTTCAACGCATGCTAAATCGTTTGGCGCTAATGTAGTTATAACAAAAGCCGAACACCCAAGCGGTACCGACCGCAGCTTTGAAGCCTATTTATCCCATAGGAATGCCTTTGGCAAAAGCAATAAAGAATACAATTATGTCATCAACATTCAGGGCGATGAACCTTTTATTGACCCAGGTCAGATTACCCTTTTAGCTAATAGTTGTGATGGAAATACTGAACTGGCCACTTTAATGATAAAATGCAACAACCACGAGGTGTTATTTGATAAAGGTGAAGTAAAAATTACATTAAATACCAATGGCGAGGCTCTTTATTTCAGCAGAATGGTAATTCCTTTTATTAAAGGTGTTGACGAGAAAGAATGGCACAAACATTTTAATTACTACCGTCATGTAGGTATGTATGCTTACCGCACAGATATCCTCGAAAAAATAACGAAATTAAAGCCCTCCCCTCTCGAAATAGCAGAATCGCTTGAACAGTTGCGCTGGTTAGAAAATGGTTTTAAAATAAAATGTGTAGAGACTGAGCATGACAGTCATTGTGTTGATACACCCGAAGACGTAGAAAAAGTACTGAAATTAATGGGAATCAATTCCTGATCATTGCGGCGCTCCTTTATTGATCCAGCACAATAAAGAATCAACTTTATCCTTAGCCATTAAACCAAATGGCGGCATTGGGTTATTGGTATTTGTTATCCTGTCTGATATTCTTCCTGCTAAAGCAGGTACTTTTGCAGTAGGATAAGTTGTGAGATCATAACCTCCATTGGGAAAAGGGCCGCTATGACAACTTCCGCAATTTTTATTGAGAATAAATTTTGCGGCATTATTATATCGGATAGAATCGCATGCGTTAACCGCTATTGGCGCGGCTTTGGGTTGTATTAGACCTTTTTTGTTATCACAGGAAATTACTGTTATAAAGATCAAAAAAGGTAAAATATATAACGCTTTCTTCATTTTTTCACTCTAAATTTAGAGCTAAAATAGCAATTAATGATTTAATTACTATAAATTTAATAATATTTTTTATTTTTACTCAGTTAATACTTTTATAATGAAACATTCTCTTTTCTTAATACTCTTTACCGGTCTGTTATTTGCTTCAACTATTGCAAAATCACTTCCCATTGACGCGGGCGATCAGGTTAAAATGACGCTTGCCAAACAAAAATTTTATGCA
Organism: Bacteroidia bacterium; assembly: GCA_035567575.1. GTDB lineage: Bacteria > Bacteroidota > Bacteroidia > B-17B0 > Aurantibacillaceae > JAHEYG01. The sequence continues at coordinate 8,653 of DATMPR010000440.1, read as the reverse complement.
GGCGATGTAGTTGGCGCACTTAATTTATACAAAGAGGTTTTGGTTAAAAATCCAAAAGATGCTTCTGTTTTATATTATGTTGGTCTTTGTCATTTCACCTTAAAAGATTACGATAAAGCAAGTGAAAGTTTTAACAAAGCCAAAGAGACCAATAAGGATATTAAATACGAAACCTATTTATACACGGGGAAACTTTTGCAAATGAAAGGTAAATACGATGAAGCTATTGCAGAATTTGAAACTTATAAAAAACAAGCGCCGCAAAAAGAAGCATTGGAAGAAGATGTTGACGTGTGGATCGATCAATGTAATACAGCAAAAACTTTAAAAGCAGCGCCACTGGATGTAAAAATATCAAATATGGGTCCGGAGATCAATAGTAAGTACGACGAACAATCACCTGCTATTTCGGCTGATGGAATGAAATTAGTTTTTAATACGCGCCGTCCTGAAAATACAAATTCGCCTGTTGATGCTGAAGGCGATGGAAAATATTTTCAGGATATTTATTTTTCTGATTATGATACTTTAACCAGATCCTGGAAAAAAGCTATCGGAGTTCCCGGCTCTATTAATACAAACGCACATGATGCTGTTACAGGAATTTCGGCCGATGGTAAAATGATCTTTATTTATAAAAATGATTTAAAAGATCCGCAATCACGCGGCGGCGATATTTACATGTCGAAAATTGTAAGTGGTAAATGGCGTACGCCTGAAAACATGGGGAAACCAATTAACACAACTTATTGGGAAGGCGGCGCCTGCATTTCCCCCAATGGAAAAACTTTATTTTTTACAAGCGAGCGCCCCGGCGGAAGCGGAAATTCAGATATCTGGATGGCGAAACGTTTAACAAAAACAACCTGGGATAAACCGGTAAATTTAGGTCCGGATGTAAATTCTTCTTTTGATGAGGTAGGATTATTTTTAGCACCGGATGGAAAAACTTTATTTTTCTGCAGTAACGGAAAAGGTTCAATGGGCGACTACGATATTTTTAAAACAACTTTAGAAGGTGAGAAATGGACTAAGCCTGTGAACATTGGTTACCCGATCAACTCTGATAAACGCGACGGACCATTTGTATTAAGCGCCGATGCACAAACAGGATATTTTGCGAGCACACGCGATAGCGGCATGGGTGAGAGTGATATTTACAAAGTTGATCTTAGTAATTACGCTGTGTTGGAAAAAGACGGCAAGAAAAAAAGCAATAACGGTTTAAGCATTTTAAAAGGTGTTGTGCGTGATGGTTATGAAGGTTATGGTGTTGCTGATGTTGAGATTGATTTTACTGACGAAACCGGAACAAAAATTGCAAACACAGCTACGAATGAAAACGGTGAATATTTTATTACACTTAAAGGCGGCGTAAAATATACTATGACACTTAAGAAAAAAGGATTTAAAGAATTGAGCGAGGTTGTTGAATTAAAACTTGGCACGAAAGATACTTTTATTCTAGTGAAAGAGTTTTTGCTGAAGAAGTAGTTTTTGTAATGTGGTTTCGGCTCCGCTCAACCACCATACATTCCAAATCGACGACTAAGGTTCTCGATTCACGGGTTCTTATTCTTTCACTATCTTCTGCACGAACCTTACATTACTGCTATTCACGCGAATGAAATAAATCCCACGGGCTAGCTGACTAAGATCAACTTCTGGATCTGCAGTTGATTGAATGCTTTTTATTCTCTCGCCTATCGAATTGTAAACTTCAACGCTAAAGTTTTCTGAAACTCCTTCAATATTAATTAAACTATTTGTTGGGTTAGGATAAATTTGAACAGAGTTGTTTTTATCGAGTTCTGAAATTCCTAATGGTAAAGCATATTTTTCTAAAAAGCTTCCCGAGGCATTTGTAAATAAAATATAAACGCTATTGTATTTATCCGAAGACAAACCATAAGTCGTTGTCATGTTTGAAAAAATTATATACGGTTTTGTTGATATTGTTTGTGTTATTGAACATGTAGGATTAACAATGAAATAAAAAGATCTTGAATAAGTCATATCCGTAAAACTATAAAAATAATTTCCATTGGGCAACAGAATTCCCTGCGATCCTCCCGGAACACTTCCATAAGCATTATAATAATTACTTCCGGTTGTTACAGAAAGAAAAGGGTAATAATTTGTAGGTCCTGTTGGCGTTGCAGCTATAGTTTCGCTTCCTGCCGTGAACAACACATTTAGCTTCTCATACGATTTTACATCGGTGATCATTACTTGCTTTAAGTATGCTGAGGGGCCCGGCGGCATGGGAATAAAATGATTTACGTTTGTAAGATTTGTATCGAGAGTAAAATAAGCTGAAGTAAGTCCGGGCAAATTATTATCGTACTGGTAATAAAAATAAAGTTTGTTATTGAAAAACACCGACTGGTTAACAGAATACAGAGGGAAATTATAAGACGGGTGTCCGTGAAAATAATTTACGGCAACAAAATTTCCGGTTGAAGTATATTTAATGATAGCCATTGAATCAATAACCGGAGATGTTGTTGTTGAAGTTTTAACGGATTGAGAAATAAAAATATTATTGAGTGAATCCGTATTCACAACCTTTACATAATCTAAAGTGTTTCCCGGAAGCATGGAAAAAGACTTACACCAAATTACATTCCCTGCCGGACTAATTTTAAAAGTTAAAGCATCGGAATTGGTTGAAGAAAATATTGTGTTACCGCTGAGAATTATATTGTCATTATTATCAATGGTAAATGAAGTTAAATTGTTATTCAGGTTTAAACTATCTAAGGTTCGCGACCATAATAAATTTCCGTTCACATCAATTTTACAAACAAAAAAATCATTGAGAGGTGAAGCACTGTTTGTTTTTGTTCCTGCCGCAATAACATTTCCGGCATTATCAAATTTTAAAGTTACAGGCACATTACCTATAGAAGAATTTTGCCCCCCAAAAACACTTGCTGTATTATATTTTTTTAAAAGTGTTCCTTCAACAACATAACTGTTGCCCATGCTATCAACCAATAAATTTTTAGGCGACGTAACAGGCAATTGCCATTGCAAAGCATAAAGCTGAGACTTTGATTCTGCCGCTAAAAACAATATGGAAAAAGTGAGAAGTAAATGTTTTATCATTTAATTGAATTATAAAGTTTACATTAAAATTAATAAATTTTATCTGAAAAAGCAAATTTTTAATACAAAAATTCCCAGGCCGATTTATAAAAATTATTCCTCTCACAATACTCTATAAATACCTTATAAAAAGGATGATTCCCAACTGTTGAAGTATCCATTATTACTACGAGTTTTTTCTTAGCACGTGTTAAAGCAACATTCATGCGGCGGACATCACTTAAAAAACCAATCTCTGAATTGGAATTACTACGCACTAAAGAAATATAAATAATATCCCTTTCTTCCCCTTGAAAACCATCAATTGTTTTTACAGAAATATGTCCGACCGGTTTATGAGTAAGATCTTGCTCAGCTAATATTTCTTTTAATAATTCGATTTGTTCTTTGTATGGCGAAATTATTCCAACTGTCGGTTTGTGCGCGATATTTGCATAACCATATTGTTCCAATAATAAATTCAAATGTTTATACAACAAATCTGCTTCACCTTCGTTTAATAAACTTAAGGTTTCAGGATTCTGGATTTCGTCAAAACTGCAACCCGCAGTATCCAACAACTCAATTGGTTTGTTTAAAAAATCAGATTCGCTCGTTGCATCCAACAAAGCATCTTTCACCGAAATATCTGCCTCCAATTCATTTTTATAAAAATAAGAATTGCTAAAACTCATGATGGCATTATGCATTCTATACTGACGCGTTAGCAAAACAGAACTTCCTTCAAGTTTCATGCATTTATCCAGCAAGGTAATATCCAAACCTTCTTTTTTTGCCTGTACACTTTTTACAACCGGCGGTAACTGAAAATGATCGCCGCTTAAAATAATACGTTTACATTTTAAAAGTGGGATCCACACCATTGGTTCCAGAGCTTGCGAAGCTTCATCAAAAAATAAAGTATAAAATGTTTTTTTATTTAAAGCACGATGCGCCGAACCAACCGGTGTGCAGCAAATAACCTGTGCATTCACAAATAATTCGTTTACTACATGATCTTCCAATAATCTTGCTTCTTTAATACAATTTTTTGCCTCTGCATAAAAAGCCGCGCGTTGTTGCGCATCTTCCCTCCCGAAAACACGTTTATATTTTCCGGCCATACGAAAATATTCCTCAGCATTTTTTCGCAAATTTTTTATGTCTTTGTAATACTGACTATTTTGCACTTGTCCGTCCACCGAAGTTTTCATTAACTCTTCTGAAATTCTCGCAGGATGTCCGACACGCAAAACATTTATGCCTTGCTCCAATAATTTTTCGCTTAACAGATCAACAGCAGTATTTGTCGGCGCGCAAACTAAAACTTGTTTTTCATTTTGCAAAGTCAAACGTATGGCGTGAACTAAAGTTGTTGTTTTTCCTGTACCGGGCGGACCATGAATAACAGCAACATCATGTGAAGCTAATGCATGTCGCACCGCGCGGTTTTGCGATAAATTTAATTGTGAAATTATTATACTTTCATCAGTTTTTTCAAATTCTGCTTTTTCTGCTCCTGCAAATATTTCACGCAGATCAGCTTGTTTACAATTTCTGGCATTAATAACTATATCCAACGCTTTTTGCATTTCGGTATAACTGTTATCATCAAACTGAATGTTTACGCCTAATTTTCCATCGTAAGCCCAATCCGGCAATTCTTCTGCATGTAAAATGATCAGCATTTTATTTTTACCCGATCGCTTGATCGTACCAATTATTTCATTGGCTTCATCCGGTATTTTATTCGAAAACAGAGAAATATTTTTACCGGTACTGAAATGATGAGGCATATCCAAATTTGTAGTGCGCTCCACTTCTATTTGCAGTAATTCACCATAGCCAATTTCGCTGTTTAAAATTTGTATGGGGTACCAGGTCACGCCATTTTGTTTACGCCGCTCTATTCCTGCTTTTAAAAACTGTTCTTTATATTGAAAAAAGTCTTCTTCCCGCTCTATTAACAGCAATTCCTTTAATAATTTTAAATGCGTTATTGAGGGTGAATCCATATATTTGCTACTGAAAAACCATGATCTTTAATACCATAGAGTTTATTATTTTCCTGTTAGCGGTATTTATACTCTATTGGCGGTTTTTCAGTAAAAGTAGCACGAAACAAAATACTTTACTACTAATTGCCGGATATTTTTTTTACAGCTGGTGGAGCTGGAAGTTTTTACTCCTTTTTATAACAACTTCCCTTATTGATTTCTACGCCGCTCAAAAAATTGAACAAAATGAAGATTCCAAAAAACGCAAATTATTTTTAGGGCTTTCCCTTAGCGGGAATTTACTGGTCTTAGGTTTTTTTAAGTACTACAATTTTTTTGTGACCGAGTTTGCTAATTTATTTTCCCTAAATTCCGAAAATTTTACTTTAAACCTCATTCTTCCTCTGGGAATCAGCTTTTATACTTTTCAGGCGATGGCTTATACCATTGATGTGTATCGAAAAACAACAAAGGCCGAAACCAATTTATTGACTTATTTAGTTTACAGCAGTTTCTTCCCGCAAATGTTATCCGGACCAATTGAACGCGCTAACTATTTGATGCCGCAATTCAGAGTTAAACGTGAATTCAATTACCCGCAAGCAACCAGGGGTGTAGAACTTATGCTTTTTGGTTATCTTAAAAAAGTTGTGCTGGCTGATAATCTAGCTGTAATTGCAGATAGAGGATTTTCATTCCCTAATAATTATCATGGTGTTGATGTTGTGATCGCAGCCTTATGTTTCACGTTTCAAATTTATTGTGATTTTAGCGGCTATACAGATATTGCAAGAGGCGTTGCACGTTTATTCGGTTTCGAATTAATTAAAAACTTTAATAATCCTTATTTTGCTGAGAATATAAATGATTTTTGGAGAAGACGTCACATTTCATTAAGCACCTGGTTCCGTGATTATTTATATATTCCACTCGGAGGAAATAAAAAAGGAAAGTTAAGAACCAGTTTCAATATTATTTTAGTGTTTGCCGTCTCAGGTTTATGGCATGGGGCTAGCCGCACTTTTTTAACATGGGGTTTATATCACGGATTTTTATCAGCCATAAATCGTTTACTGAATATTAAAGTTGAGTTCCCGAAACCAATTAAAATTTTCATCACCTTTATCATTGTTGCATTTGGATTAATATTTTTTCGCTCTGCAACTCTTACCGATGCCGGAATCATAATTTCTAATTTATTTGAGTTTAAAGGGGGGCCAACCATTTTACAAAGTATAGAAAGCCTGAAGTTATTCTTGCTCTTCTCAACTTTATTCATGGTTTTAATTCTTGAACGTTTGAATGAAATGAAACCGGGAATTTTCAAAAATATGTTTGGTAAGAAATTATTTAAATACTCAGCATATTATTATGCGGTGATCATCATTATTATGCTTGGAGTTTATGATAACGCGCCTAATTTTATTTACTTTCAGTTCTAATGAAAAAATTTGTAAAAAAAATATTATTTTTTAGCCTGCCAATTTTGATTGGATTAAGTTTTATTTTCTTTATTAAAACTAACCGTGAGTTTTGCTACAATTATGTAAAAGGCGATTGCGACCAGCGCGGAAAATTACTTTATAAAAAAATGTATGAGGACAAAAATAAAGTTGATTATTTATTTGTCGGATCTTCAAAAACATGGAATGATATTAATGATGAGTTACTCGAAAATTTGATAAACATACCAAACTCTTATCACGCAAGGTTATTTAATGTTGGCTATTGCAGGTTTGGCAGAAATTTAGATTATTTATTTTGTAAAGAATTTTTAAAACGTAATCCGATTAAAAAAATATTTTTAGAAGTGAGAGCTGATGAATCAACCACTTCCCATCCCATGTTTCCATATTTAGCGAATGGGAAAGAAGTTTTAGAAGGCGCTCTAGCTTTAAACATAAGTTTATTTCCTGAGATCTACAATCACCTTTTAATGAATGTGAATTATTTCCGCTGCAAAATAAATTTAGCTAAGGCTGATTCCAATAAAACAAATCCATTTCTTCATGGTTATAACAATATTGAAAAAACAATTTCACCTGAATTGCTTGATAAATTTTATGAGAAAGAGATAAAACAAAACGATCACATCTCTTTAACCTACCGTTTTAGTAACTACTATCTCCGAAAAATAAAATTACTGTGCGACAAGAAAAAAATAGAATTGAATTTTATTTATTTGCCAAGTTATGCCAATGTAAATAAAACTCCCGCCTTTTTAAAGCAATATGAAGCTTATGGTAAAGTGATCATTGCACCCGACAGTATTTTTACAAATAAAACATATTGGAAAGATGTGGCTCACTTTAATTCCTTTGGTGCTGAAGCTTACACCAAATTTTTAGCCACACGGCTAAAATAATTTACTCGCCATCTTATTTTTATATATAACCTCAACCTTAACTCCTGATGAAACAGTTACCGGAATGTTTAGTTCGCGGCTATCAGTAGTTTTTTCAAACAAAGTTTTTTCGCTCTGAGTGACTTTTATCGTATAATTTTCAGTTTTATTTAAACCATTACAAAACAATTGCAAGGTTCCATCTTCATTATTTAATAATGAAACAAAGATTCCATCATTAATATGATCACTCTTTTTACCATATAACACTTTCGGAGTATGTTTTGATGTGGTATTATCAGGCATTACATTTGTTTCTTCACGTTTTAAAACTAATTTCGAATCACTTGGTGCTTTTGTCCAAACTCTTATGTAATCAATAATGTAAGGTGAAAATTCTTTTTGCTCTTTGTTAGGTCCGGGATGAAAAGGCCCGTGATCATCAGCAACGGCAACATTTGCTACCAGTGATTTTGGTTTATTAAATTTCACTTTTGAAATAGCAATGCATTTCCCATTTAAATAATAACGTACTTCATCATCATCCCACAAACCTGATACAACATTATAGCCAGTGGTTAAATTACCATTCAGTTTTATCCACCCGCCAAAACTTACTTTTTTTCCAATTGGGTTTCGTACCATGTCACATTTCTGACAATGCGTATCAATGTGAATTTGATCTTCGCGCTCACCTTTCAATTCCATGATATCAATTTCTTCATTGGGAGAACCGCCGTACAACCAAAACGCGGGCCACAAACCTTTATCAGCAGGCGCTTTAAATTTTATTTCAAAATAACCTTTTAAAAAACTTTTCTTCGAATGAATTAATCCGCTGGCATATTCCCATTTACGTTTGTTTAATCCCTGAAATACACCTTTACCAGATTTAATAGAATCATTATCTCCCATCCAATCTACAAACCTAGCTTCAAAATCTTCTTTTTTCGTTGTTATATATAAATTTCCATTTTTTATTTTATCATTTTTATAATCAGAATAATATTGTTGTTCCTTATTCGAATAAATACTCCGTGCCCAACCGTACCAGCTTCCCCATTTATCTTTTGACAATTCGTTTGCCGAAAATTCATCACCATCAAGGTAATGATATGTAATTACAGTATCTTTATTTATTTGCCATAAAGTTTGAGATTGAAATGGAAATGAAACTGCAGTAAGAAATATTAAAATTAATTTTTTCATTAGGGATTATTTT
>DATMPR010000439.1:0-14608 GCA_035567575.1 Bacteroidia bacterium | reverse complement strand
ATGCAATATCACGTCTTTGCGGTGTGGGACTTTATGTCATTATTAAAATCACTTCAAAATAGCCTTACTTGTACTTCGGTTCCTTGGTTCCCAAAAGGATCAGCTGACACAAGGCATCTGATCAATGAGATTGTTGGTGGTGAAGAATCGGACGTTGATAGCTTGGGTAAAAGAAAAAGCCATTTTGAATTATATCTTGATGCAATGCATCAAGTCGGAGCGGATACCACACAAATCGAAAAGTTTATTTCAGTACTCCAAAATACAGGAGACTTTAATTCAGCATTTATTTCTTCCGCTACGCCTAAAGAGGCTCGCGATTTTGTAGACTTTACTTTCAAAATCATCGATAGCAAAAAAGATTATTTGCAATCGGCCATTTTCACTTTTGGTCGTGAAGATTTAATTCCAGGAATGTTTCTTTCAATAATAAAAGATATGGATATGAGCTTTCCTAAGAGCATTTCGATTTTCAAATATTATCTTGAAAGACACATTGAAGTTGACGGTGAGCATCACAGCCACCTTGCATTACAAATGACTTCTAACCTATGTGGTACAAATGAGCAATTTTGGAAGGAAGCAGAACTAGCAACTATTAAATCACTGCAAAAGCGTATTGATCTTTGGAATGGGGTATATAACGAAATCAAGTTAAAAAAAGCATTGACTGTTTAACCCGAAATATGAGAAAGACGAATAAAAGAATGACTTCTTTTGAATTACGAGCTCACATAAAAAAAGCGTAATAATTATTGGTCTATCAATAATTGGATCAATCCCCCTGAATCTTAGGCATAATTTACGCCACATTTACCCTACGTTGACGCTATTTACTATAAGTTGAGATATCCCGAATAACGTAGAGACTCCCTAAATCCTGGTATATTTAGTTTAATGTAGGTTCGGCATCGGCTACAAAAAGTCAAAATAATCCTCTGATTCTTGCCTTATTTCAGGGGATTTTTTATTTCTGGTCAAATATATGGTCAAAGTTTTTACGTAAAAACTAAGTTTTTGATGAATCAAATCAATAAAGAAGAATTCTAAAGTAATCAAGTTTATTAATACCTCAGCCTATCCAACTTTAATTCCAATTACCGTAACATCATCTATTTGCTCAAGAGCCCCTTTCCATTCTTCAAATCGTTTATCCAACACCTCAGCTTGTTCTTTTAAACCACCGGCAGTATTTAAAAACAGTTCCTGCAGGTTTTTATATTTTAACTTTTTTCCTTTAGGTCCGCCAAATTGATCCTGATAGCCATCCGAAAACAAGAACAACACATCATTATCATCCAGCTTTACCTCTTTATCTGTAAATGTTTTTTTGCCGGTATTAAATGCTCCTCCAATAGCAAATTTGTCAGGCTTTATTTCAATTATGCTTTTACTTCTATTAATTATAAGCGGACGGTTGGCGCCTGCATAAATCAATTTTTTTTGTGCTTTTCGTATCAAACAAATAGCTATATCCATTCCGTCGTGATGTTCCTGCTTACTTGTTTTTTTATTTAACGTGGCTGTAACGCGTTTATCCAATTCAGTAAGAATTTTTGAAGGCTCATGAATTTCTTCTTCTAATACTATTTGATTTAATAAATTATGTCCCATTATCGACATAAATGCACCGGGTACGCCATGGCCTGTGCAATCGCCAACTACCAATATTGCTTCGTTCCCATAATGTTCGAACCAATAAAAATCTCCGCTTACAATGTCCTTTGGTCTGAATAATACAAATGATTCTGCAAAAAAAACACTTAGCTCTTTTGGATCAGGAAACACCGCATCCTGTAAACGTTTTGCGTACTGAATACTATCTGTAATGTCTTTGTTCTTTTCCTGTATCTCGAGGTTTTTATGGTTTATTTCTTCTACCTGGCGTGCTAATAATTTGGCTGTTTTTTGTTTTCCTACAAAAGCAAAAACAGATAAGCCTGCAATAATTAAAACAAGAACAATAACAGTTAATAAAGCATTTCGTTGTGTTTCTTTTTTAGAAATTTCCACGAGATGCATTTGTTTGTCTTTATTTAATAATGTTATTTCTTTTTCCTTTTTTTCATTGCCATATTGCGCTTCCAGCGATTGAAGATATTCGCGGTTTTCAGTATTGCTTAAACTGTCTTTTAAATTTTGAAAGTCTAAATAATTATCAAATGCGTCACGATAGTTTCCCATCCGGTAATAGGCAAAGGCCATGTCGTTTTTTATTTCGGATAAATTAAGTAATTGCTTGGTCTCCGATTTCATTGTATGCTCTATTGCTTTATTAAAATACTCCATTGCCTGTTTGTGCAGGCCTAATTGAGAATGGTATTCGCCAAGCGCACGGTATATCCAGCCCTCTTTTTCTTCTTCGCCTTCCTGTTTATATATTTCCAGTGCCTGATTACAATATTCAATTGCTTTTTTATAATCTTTTAGCTGCGCATAATTACTCGAAATGTTTCCAAGCATCAAAGCAATGGATTTTTGATTATTCATGCTTTTATAAATTTCCAATGCTTTCATTTGGTATTCCATGTCTTTTTTAATGTCGCCCTGTTCGCCATACATAGCTGCGCATAAGTACAACGCTTCTGCTTCCAGACTGATATCATTAATTTTCTTAGCTAATTCTAATTCTTTTAAATAATAATCCAGTGCTTTCTGATATTCTTTTTGGCGTTTAAACACTGAGCCGATAAAATGCAAAAGGTGGCCATAATCGCGGGTGATCCATTTGTTTTTTTCGAATGTTTTTTGCGATAAAATATAATAATTCATCGCCTGTTTATAATCACCAACATCATAAAATGCACGGCCTCTGTTTTTAAAAAAGCTTGCTTTTACAACATCATTTAAGCTGCTGGAAAACATGGCGGCACTATCGTAAAACACAATTGCTTGTTTTGATAAATCATTAAAATGTAATTGTTCGGCAAGCCTAATGTATAATCGTGCCATCCATTCATTGTTTTGATAGCGTTTGGCTAAGATCAATCCTAGCTGCCAATAATTCCACGATTTAACCAGCTGTTCGTTGTTATAAAAAATGCGGCCTGCTTTATCATAGCTTTTTAAAATAAAAATTTGATTGGCTTGTTTTTGTAACAAAGAGTTTGCGATCGCAATTTCTTTTTCTGCGGTTACAGAATCGCTTTCAATAATTGATGCTGCAATTTTAAAATGCAGGTTAATTATTGTTGTGTCATTTTTTTCGGTTGCTAAAATAGCCCGTAACGAATCTGCTTTATTGGCTAATAAAGCACTTGCGCATACATCAAAGATAAACGCTAAAATGACTGTCCTATAGTTTAGTCTTTTTAAAAACACGGGTTTAAAAAAAGCTAAGATAAAAATTTAAGTAGAGAAGTGGGTTAGAAAAGCAGCTAAAACAAAAAAGCCCCACAAATTGCAAGGCTTTTAAGCTCCTTCTCCTGGGCTCGAACCAGGGACCCCGTGATTAACAGTCACGTGCTCTAACCAGCTGAGCTAAGAAGGAATGCTCCCAAACTGGGGGTGCAATATTACTACGTATTTTGGAAATAAACAATATCTTTGCCAAAATTTAACCCTTTTACGATGAGTTTATTAGTTGTAGGTACAGTCGCTTTTGATGCCATTGAAACACCCTTCGGAAAAACAGATAAAATTGTTGGCGGAGCCGCTTCTTACATTGCTCTTGCTGCTTCTTATTTTCATAAAGATATTAGTCTGGTATCTGTAGTTGGTGATGATTTCCCGCAAGAATTTTTAAATATTCTCATAGGGAAAGGTGTAAGCCTTTCTGGTTTGCAAATAAAAAAAGGAGAAAAATCTTTTTTTTGGGCAGGTAAATATCATAACGACCTCAACAGCCGCGACACTCTGGAAACACAACTTAATGTATTAGAAAATTTTGATCCTATTGTGCCGGATAATTCTAAATCCGTTGATTTTTTAATGCTCGGAAATTTAGTTCCTGCCGTACAACAAAAAGTTATTTCACAATTAAAATCGCGTCCAAAATTAATTGTACTCGATACCATGAATTTTTGGATGGATATTGCGATGGATGATCTGAAAAAAACATTGGGCATGGTGGATGTTTTAACTATCAATGATTCTGAAGCACGGCAACTTTCGGGCGAATATTCATTGGTAAAAGCAGCACAAAAAATTTTAAAAATGGGTCCAAATGTTCTAGTGATCAAAAAAGGCGAGCACGGAGCTTTATTGTTTAATAAAGATGAAGTGTTTTTTGCTCCTGCGCTTCCGCTGGAAGATGTTTATGATCCAACAGGTGCAGGCGATAGTTTTGCGGGAGGATTTATTGGTTATTTAGCTAAAACAAAAGATATTTCATTCGAAAACATGAAGCGCGCTATAATTTTTGGAAGCGCAATGGCAAGTTTTACGGTTGAGAAATTTGGCACAGAACGCTTAATTAATTTGTCGCAAAAAGATATTGATGAACGCGTACAAGAGTTTGTTGATTTAGTTCAATTCGATATTTCGGTAGTATAACGGTCAGAACCACCCGCCATCTTTTTTTAAATTTCGTCTGTCCTTTTTTGTGGGACGGCCGCTTCCTTTTTCTTTTTGTAAATTCATTGTAAAAAAAGCTTTTTCTTGTTTATCTTGCTTTTCCATTGGCGGTGAATGATCTATATAATATTTTTTTGCTGTTGTCGCATTCCCGCGTTTATCAATCAATCCCGCCACTTCAATAGTTTTTTTATGATTCGCTGAAACGCTTATCGTATAAGTTTCGCCCATTTTTACAATATGCGAAGCTTTGACATTGCTTTCGTTCATCTTAACTTTTCCACCTTTAATAGTTTCACTTGCTAACGAACGCGATTTAAAAACGCGTATTGCCCAGAGGTAAGTATCGAGTCGTATTTCGGTTTTTGATGTTGTCATTGGTAAAAATGCTTTTCTAAATATAAAAAAAATATTTCGTATCTTTGGAGCATGACAATTGCCGTATACGCGCGCAACACCAAAGACAATCATCCTCTTTACCTCGAAAAATTAGCCGCACTTTTGCAAAAAGAAAAGGTTAATTTGATCGTGTATGAATCGTATTATCAATTTCTTCAAAAAGAATATAAGTTTAGCACAACATTAGAAACATTTTCCTCCAGTGAAAGTCTGAAATCAAAAGCCGATTATATTATTTGTTTAGGCGGGGACGGTACGATGCTCGAAACACTGGCGCTTATAAGGAAATCCGGTATTCCAATTTTAGGAGTTAATACCGGCCGCTTAGGTTTTTTAGCTTCTGTATCTAAAGACGATATTGAAAAAGCCGTTTCACTTTTAATAAACGAAAGTTTTACACTCGACAAACGCGAATTACTTGAATTGATCGATGGCGAAAAACAATTTGCCGATGTTAATTATGCCTTAAATGAATTCACCATTCATAAAAAAGATTCTTCAGCTATGATTCACATCGACACGTTTGTGGACGGCGTTTTTTTAAATTCTTATTTTGCCGATGGATTAATTGTTTCTACACCAACCGGCTCTACCGCTTATTCGCTAAGCTGCGGCGGACCAATTATGGTTCCTGATTCTGAGAATTTTATTATTACACCAATTGCACCTCATAATTTAAATGTAAGGCCAATCGTAATTTCGAATAACAAAACGCTGAGTTTTAAAGTGAGCGGACGATACGATGGCTTTAATGTTTCTCTCGATTCAAGGGGGTCACAAATAAATTCTACATCCGATCTCCAAATTAAAAAAGCCGATTTCAGGCTTAACCTGATTACCTTCGAAGGGCAGCATTTCTTTGAAACACTTCGCAACAAATTATTATGGGGTTTAGACAGGCGCCGGTAATTGCTTAACTAATTGGTTTTCAGAGTATTTAATCCATGTTAAAATCTCGCCCTTTTCTAAAGTTTTCGTATTTTCGCTATTCACTAATTTTTGAAAATTTATGGCCAAATTCAGAAGAGAAGATGCGCTTGATTACCACTCGCAAGGCAGGCCCGGAAAAATTGAAGTAATCCCAACAAAACCATACAGCACCCAGCGCGACTTAACACTCGCTTACTCTCCGGGAGTAGCAGAACCTTGTCTCGAAATTGAAAAAAATCCAGAAGACGCTTACAGATACACTGCTAAAGGAAACCTCGTTGCGGTTATTTCTAACGGAACAGCCGTTCTCGGTTTAGGTGATATCGGTGCGCTTGCATCGAAACCTGTAATGGAAGGTAAAGGTTTACTTTTTAAAATTTTTGCCGACATAGATGTTTTTGATATTGAAGTCGACACAAAAAACATTGATGAATTTGTAAATACTGTAAAAAACATTGCGCCAACGTTTGGCGGGATAAATCTTGAAGATATAAAAGCTCCCGAGTGTTTTGAAATTGAACGTCGTTTAAAGGAAGTGTTAAACATTCCATTAATGCACGACGACCAGCATGGAACAGCAATTATTTCGGCAGCAGGTTTATTAAATGCAATTGAAATTGCAGGTAAAAAAATGGAGAAAGTGAAGTTGGTTATAAACGGTGCAGGCGCCTCCGCTAACTCATGCGCAAAAATGTACATCGCTGTTGGCGTTAAGAAAGAAAATATTTTAATGCTCGATAGTAAAGGCGTTATTCATAAAGGCCGTACCGATCTTGATCAATACAAATCTTTTTTCGCCGCCGAAAAAACAAATGTCAACACCCTTGAAGAGGCCATTAAAGGCGCTGATGTTTTCGTTGGTTTATCAAAAGGAAATATCCTGAATCAAAAAATGGTTCAGAGTATGGCGAAAAATTGCATTGTGTTTGCCCTTGCAAATCCTACTCCCGAAATTTCTTACGATGATGCAATTAGCGCGCGAAAGGATATTATTGTTGCAACAGGAAGAAGTGATCATCCTAACCAGGTAAATAACGTATTAGGTTTTCCTTTTATTTTCCGCGGTGCCATGGATGTACGCGCAACGTGCATCAATGAAGAAATGAAACTAGCCGCTACAAAAGCGATCGCTGAATTAGCAAAAGAAGCCGTTCCTGATTATGTGAACTTAGCTTATGGCTCGAAAAACTTAAGTTTTGGTCCGGAATATATTATTCCAAAACCTATCGACAGCCGTTTAATTTCCGCAGTATCAGCTGCCGTTGCAAAAGCAGCGATCGACAGTGGTGTTGCTAAACATACAATTACAGATTGGGACGCTTACAAAACTTCACTTGATAACCGCTTAGGAAAAGATAACAAGTTAATGCGCAGCCTTGCTAACAAAGCAAAAAGCAATCCAAAGCGTGTTGTGTTTACAGAGGCGGATACTTACAAAATTTTAAAAGCCGCACAAGTTGTGCGCGATGAAGGTATTGCGAAACCAATTTTATTGGGGAATAAAGAAAAAATTCTAAAGTTATTAGACGAATATCAATTAGATCTGGGAGACACACCCATTATCGATCCATGGTTAGCCGAAGAAGAAACAAAACGGAACGAATACGGCGATATGCTATGGCGTAAACGTGACCGCCGCGGTTTAACACAATACGAAGCAAGAAAATTAATGCGCGACCGGAATTATTTTGGCGCTATGATGGTTGAACTTGGTTTAGCTGACGCTATGATTTCGGGATTAACCCGAAAATACGGCGCGCCAATTAAACCGGCGCTAGAGATCATTGGTGTGCAGGATGGTGTTAGCAGAGTAGCCGGACTATACATGATGATCACAAAAAAAGGTCCGTATTTTTTTGCAGATACAACAATGAATGTAAATCCAACAGCACAGGAATTGGCGGATATTGCTGTGTTAACTGCAACAACAGTGAAAAGCTATAACATCACACCGCGGATCGCTATGTTGTCGTACTCAAATTTCGGATCAGTTGGTGGTGAAATTCCTAATAAAACTGCAGAAGCTGTAAAAATTTTACACAATAATTATCCCGGTTTAATTGTGGATGGTGATATACAAGCCAACTTTGCTTTGAATAATAATTTATTGAAAGAACAATTTCCGTTCAGCACTTTGGTCGACAAAAGCGTAAACACGTTTATTTTCCCAAATCTTGCTGCAGGAAATATTGCATATAAATTAATTCAGGAATTAGCCGGCTCCGAAGCAATTGGTCCGATCTTAATGGGATTAAAAAAACCTGTTCACGTTTTACAATTAGGAAGTTCTGTTCGTGAAATAGTTAATATGGTTGTTATATCGGTGTTGGACGCTCAAAATAAAAAATGATCAGTTACATTGAAGGCCATATTTCTGAACTTAATCCTGCACTCATTACTCTCGAAGTAAACGGCATTGGTTATTCGCTGCTAATTTCACTTAATTCCTATTCTGCATTTCAGGGAAAAGAAAAAGCTAAACTATTTATAGAAAGCGTTTTTGTGCGTGATGATAATCCCCGCTATTATGGTTTTTATAATATGGATGAGCGCGATCTGTTCCGTAAATTAATTTCAGTTTCAGGCGTGGGCGGCTCAAGCGCCATGCTAATGCTATCCTCCCTTTCTCCTCCCGAAATTGCAGGAGCCATTAATACTGCCAATGTGGCTTTGTTAAAAAGCATAAAGGGTATAGGCGAAAAAACAGCCCAACGCATTGTGGTTGACCTAAAAGGGAAATTAGGCAAGCATGAGGGGGGAATTTCACAGATTTTAACACCTTCGTACAATAAAAATAAAGAGGAGGCGTTAATGGCATTAACTACGTTAGGTTTCCCTCGGGCTACTGCCGAAAAGGCTATTGAAAAGAGCCTAAAACAGCAAGGCGGCAGCTCTGATAATGTAGAAACTTTAATAAAAACGGCATTAAAAAATTTGTAGAGTTTAACTGTGAGGCTCAAGGGCGTTTTAAATTTTTTGGTATTTGGGGCTACCTCAGCGGCACTCATGGGCATTGTTTTTAATTCAAGCGCCAACCGGAATTTATTTAAACCGGTTTATGATACTTCAGGTCAAACTAAAATTTTAGCTGTAGATACTCCCCAGGTCGAATTACCTTATAAATTTTCTGACAATAACGGTTCCCAACCGCAATTTGATGATAAGAGCAAATTATATTTAGAAAATCCTTCTAATATAAAAACCGATGTTAAGTACGATCCCACAACAGGGAATTATGATGTCACTCAAAAGATGGGCAAATTAGATTACCGCCCCGATACTTACATCGACTCACAAGATTATCAGGATTACATGTTTAAAAAATCTACGCACGATTACTGGCGCAGTAAAATTTCTGCAGAAGATATTAATAAACCCCGCAAAGGAATTGTCCCAAAATTACAAGTGAACAGCGAACTGTTCGACCGTATTTTTGGAGGTAACACTGTTGATATCCGTCCAACAGGAACAGCAGAATTAATTTTTGGTTTAAACAGGAACAAAACATTAAATCCTGCCATTCCGCAAAAACAACAGAAGGTAACTAATTTTGATTTTAACATGCGTATCCAGTTAAACTTAATTGGAAAAATAGGTGACAAATTAAAAATTACAACCAGTTATAATACTGAAGCTTCTTTCGACTGGGAGAATCAGGTTAAGTTAGATTATACCGGTTACGAAGATGAGATCATTAAAAAAATTGAAGCAGGTAACGTTTCATTGCCGCTCAACAGTTCGTTGATCCAGGGTAGTCAAAGTTTGTTTGGTATTAAAACGCAATTACAGTTTGGCCGTTTAACTATGACGAATATTTTATCACAGCAGCGAGGTAAAAAGCAAGAGGTAACTATACAGGGCGGCGCGCAAACACAACAGTTTTCCGTTAATGGTGATATGTACGAAGCCAACAAACATTTTTTCTTAGCTCAATATTTCCGCGATAACTATAACGGCTGGATGGCTTCATTACCTGTTATAAACACCCCTGTGGTAATTACAAAAGTTGAGGTTTATCTCTTAAATCAAACCGGAAGCTCAGAGCAAACTCGTAACATTGTTGCGTTTGCAGATTTAGGTGAAGATTCGGCACACATTCACCCGAATTTTGTAGCAACAGCTTTCTCTCCTAATCCTTGTTTAAGTAATCAAGCTTATGCGATCAAAGATCTTTCTCCCGATCACATTCCGTTTAACGGCGCTAATTCACTTTACTCTATTATTTCAGATACCGCAAAAGGGATTTTAAAAGATCGTAACGGCGCACTAGCCTCATCAGCATTAACCAGCAGTACATATTGTGCCAACTCCTGTAATGGCCCATCAAATCAATACATGATTCCTTCGCGCGATTTTGATTTAATTGGTAATGCGCGAAAATTAAATTCAACTGAATATACTTTAAACAACCGTTTAGGTTTTATCTCTTTAAATCAAACTTTAAATAACGATCAGGCCCTTGCGGTTTGTTTTCAGTTTACTTACGATGGCAAAACCTATCAGGTAGGTGAATTCAGTGATCAGTTTCCTGATAACACAAAATCTTTATTCGCTAAATTATTAAAAGGCGTTAACGTAAACGTTCGTTACCCTATTTGGAAACTAATGATGAAAAACGTTTATTCGCTTGGCGCTTACAACCTCAACCAGCAGGATTTTCAGTGTAATGTTTACTACAACAACATTGAAACAGGTGTTGATATACAGTATATTCCTTATGGTGCAATAAACGGTACTCAACTCATCAGAGTTTTGGATTGTGATAAATTAAGTGTGAACGGTGATAAGTTCCCGGATGGTGTCTATGACTTTTTACCGGGCTACACCATTAATCCTGCTAATGGCCGTATTTATTTTAAAACCATTGAACCATTCGGTACAACGCTGAGATCTAAGTTCGATCAAACAAATGATTTTCCAACTGCTAACAAATATATATTTCAGGAATTATACGACTCCACAAGAATATCTGCACAACAGCTTCCGGAAAAAAATCGTTATAAAATAAAAGGTTCTTACAAATCCTCTTCAGGTTCCGAAATTTCTTTAAACGCACTTAACATTCCACAAGGTGCGGTTGTTGTTACAGCTAACGGTGTCCGTTTAAATGAAAATACTGATTACACAGTCGATTATACTTTAGGACGAGTAAAAATTATTAACGAAAGTATTTTAAATAGCGGCGCGCAAATTAAAGTTTCGGTTGAGAGCAACTCATTGTTTAACGTACAGCAAAAAAGTTTAATGGGTACGCGTTTCGATTTTAAAGTGAACCGTGATTTAACTTTGGGCGGAAGTTTTTTGCGTTTTTCTGAAAAACCTGTAACACAAAAAGTGAGTACCGGTGATGAGCCTGTGTCGAATATTATTTATGGTGTAGATTATAATTATAAAACCCAAGCGCCATTTATAACGCGTCTCATAGATCGCATTCCTCTGATCAACACCAAAGAAATGAGCAGCATCACTACTCAGGGAGAATTTGCACAATTGATTCCCGGCAACGCCGCTGCCATTGGTAAAAAAGGAAATTCATACATTGATGATTTTGAAGGAAGTATTTCATTAATTGATATCCGTAGTCCGCAAGCTTGGATCTTGTCAAGTATCCCGCAAGGGCAGCCTTCTTTGTTTCCTGAAGCAAGTCTTTCTGATGATATCAATGCAGGTAAAAACCGCGCACGGTTTAACTGGTACACCATTGATCCAAGTTTAACAAGAAGTCAGAGTATCACGCCCCCGGGTTACGATAAAAATGTTTATTCAAATAACTTGTTCCGCCAGGTTTTAGAAACAGAATTGTTTCCGGGCAAAACTCCGCCTAACGGTCAGCCTGTTGTGCTTCCTGTTTTGGAATTAGGTTTTTATCCGTCGGAACGCGGACCATATAACTTAGACGCATTACCAACTGCGGGTATCAGTTCGGGTGTTGATGGCCCAACAGGAAAATTAAATAATCCTGTAAGTCGCTGGGGAGGTATTAGTCGCAGGTTAGAAACAAACGATTTTCAAGCGGCAAACATTGAGTACATTCAATTCTGGTTAATGGATCCGTTCAATGAAGATTACAAAGTGGAAACACATCCTGACATGGATAAAAACAATACGCCTACAGGTAATCTGTATATTAACTTGGGTAACGTATCGGAAGATATTTTGAAAGATGGGCACATGAGTTATGAAAACGGTATTCCCGGAAGCTCAAGCAACACATCTAATTTACCAACGGTTACTACACAATTAGGAGTTTGTCCAACCTTGCCTCCAATTACAAATTCATTTTCAACTGATCAAAACGATCGTCCTTTTCAGGATGTTGGTTATGACGGAATGAATGACGCAGCCGAGCAAGCTAAGTTTGCTCAGGCAATTTCCAACATGCAAAGCGTTGGAAGTTTTAATCCGGGTTCGCCATTGAATGCGGCATTTTTATCTGATCCTTCATCTGATAGGTATCATTTTTTCAGAGGCGATGATTACGACCAGGACCCTACTTACAAAAATACTTTATTCCGCTATAGTAAATATAATAACTCAGAAGGTAATTCACCAACGGAAGCTCAATACAAGCAGTTAAACCCGACCGGAGGAGGCTACTCAACCGTTAGCTCCAACAGCCCAAATATTGAAGATCTCAATAAGGATAATACTTTAAGTGAAACAGAGAACTATTACCAATACCGTATTAAAATTTCGAAACAGGATCTGGATCCAAACAACGTAGGAAATAATTTTATAGTGAATTCGTTTGAAGGAACAGGCGACGTTGAAGGAATTAAAAAAACCGTGCGCTGGTATCAGTTCAAAGTTCCTATTACTCAATTCGAGAATGTTATTGGCGGCATTGAAGGCTTCAACTCGATCCGTTTTATGCGTGTGTTCATGAAAGGTTTTGATAAACCGGTTGTTTTAAGGATGGCGCGTATGGAAATGGTGCGCAGCGATTGGCGTCGTTACCTTTTTGATCTAACAAAACCGGGAGAATATCTGGCAACCGATGATAACACAACTTCATTTGACGTTTCAGCCGTGAGTGTACAGGAAAACGGACAAAAAGTTCCTGTAAACTATGTTATTCCTCCGGGCATTCAACAACAACAAAATATTCAAACAACGAATTTAGTATTACAAAATGAGCAGGCTTTGCAATTACGTACTGTAAATTTAAAAGATGGTGACAGCCGCGCTGTTTACAAAAATTTAGATTACGACATGCGTATGTACAAAAATCTAAAAATGTTTGTACACGGCGAAAAAATGGCAATTGATAATTTAAAGGACGGTGATCTAACTGTGTTTATCCGTATAGGAACCGATTACAACAATAACTATTACGAATACGAAATTCCTTTACAGTTAACACCGCCTGGCTATTACGATCCGAATAATGAAAATGACAAATACAAGGTATGGCCAAGCGCAAACGAAATAAATATTCCGTTCGACATTTTAACAAGCGCGAAAGAAACCCGGAACAACGCAACCGGAAAAGATTTAGCACTTACGCAAAAACCATATTCTGTTCCCGATGGAAATAACACCATTACCATTGTTGGAAATCCAAATTTAGGTGGCGTAAAAAGTATTATGATCGGGATCCGGAATCCAAAAGACAATGGCGCGTTGCCGCATAGCGCTGAGGTTTGGGTAAACGAATTACGCTTAACCGATTTTAATAATAAAGGCGGTTGGGCAACAACAGGACGAATACAGGCGAAATTGGCGGATCTAGGACAAGTGTCGATGGCCGGAACTTATAGTAAACCATTTTTCGGAAGCGTTGAAAAGAAAATCAATGAACGAAGTAAAGAGACCACTTTAAATTGGGATTTTACTTCTCAATTCCAGATCGGTAAATTTTTCCCGCAAAAATGGAAAGTGAGTCTTCCCGTGTACTACTCTTATGGTGAAACGCGCATTAAACCAATGTTCAATCCTTTTGAACCCGATGTTAAATTGGATAACTTGCAATCAAATGCAAATTTTTCGGCTGATGATATCCGCAAGTTAAAATTTAACGCTTTAGATTACTCGAAACGAAAAGGTTTAAACTTTACCAATGTCCGTGTTGACGGATTAAAACGCCCCGGTACTAAACCAATGCCATGGGACATCTCAAATTTTGCAGTCACGTTTGCCTATACCGAAACATTTAAACGCAACGTAAGCATTGAACATAATCTTTTAAAACAATACCGTGGCAATATTACTTACGGTTTCACTTTGCAGCCCAAACCATGGAAACCATTTAATAAAATGAAAATTTTTGAAAACAAATGGTTTGCGCTCATAAAAGATTTTAATTTCCAGCCATTGCCAAATCGTTTTGGTGTTTCGATGGATGTTACACGAAACTATTCTGAATTACTGAATCGTGATATCACTAGTTTTTATACCAATAGTGATGACCGCACTCTAACGCAATACAATAAACAATTTTTAATTTCGCGTATCTACGATTTCAGATGGGATTTTTGCAAGGCCTTAAAATTTGATTACACAGCCAATAATGATGGGCGGATCTTAGAACCATACGGTGCAATTGATACAAAAGAAAAGAAAGATACTATTAAGAAAAATCTTCTCGGCCTTGGCACAAACATGGTTTTCCGGCAGCAGTTTAATGTGAACTACAACGTTCCCTTAAACAAAATTCCAATTCTTGATTTCGTAACATTATCGTACCGGTATGGCGGAACGTACACATGGAACAGGCGGCCGTTTGCTGCTGATGAAATTATTGGTAACACCATTCAAAATACCA
>DATMPR010000438.1:0-26951 GCA_035567575.1 Bacteroidia bacterium | reverse complement strand
AGGAATATAGAATGCTGTATTATTTATTTCAATACTTAGATAAAATGGATTTCCCTGGGGCAGGTGTGTTTCAATACATCTCTTTCCGTGCAGCATTGGCGTTAATGACATCACTGCTTATCTCAACTGTATTTGGTAAACGCATTATTAATTATATCCGCAAAAAACAAATTGGCGAAACCATCCGTGAATTAGGTTTAGAAGGACAAGTACAAAAAACAGGAACACCGACGATGGGTGGTTTAATTATTCTTGCTGCAATTATTATCCCAACATTAGTATTCGCAAAAATATTTAATATCTATATCGTGCTAATGTTGATCTCAACAGTTTGGTTAGGCGGTATTGGTTTTTTAGATGATTATATAAAAGTATTTAAGAAAAATAAAGAAGGTTTACAAGGCAAATTTAAAATTATTGGTCAGGTTGGAATTGGATTGATCGTTGGCTGCACTTTGTATTTCCATCCTGATGTGGTAGTGAAAGAGCGAATGGAACGGACCGCTGTTAATCTCGGACAAATTTCCGGACAAACAGAAGCAAATATTAATACTCCTAAATACGCTGAGCATCCCGTAAAAACATTAAAGACTACAATTCCATTTTTCAAAAATAATGAATTGGATTATGGAAAATTTATTTCATGGGCTTGCACGGATTGCGCAAAATACGGCTGGTTAATTTTTATTCCAATGGTAATATTGATCGTTACTGCTGTATCTAACGGTGCGAACATAACCGACGGCATTGACGGTTTGGCGGCAGGCAGTAGTGCAATTATTGGTGTTACGCTTGGCATACTGGCTTATGTTTCGGGTAACAAAATTTTTGCTGATTACTTAAACATCATGTATCTCCCAAATACAGGTGAACTGGTGGTGTTCATTGCTGCTTTTATTGGAGCCTGTGTTGGTTTCTTATGGTTTAATTCTTTTCCGGCACAAGTATTTATGGGCGATACCGGAAGTTTAGCAATTGGCGGAATCATTGCAGTGTTTGCTATTGCTATCCGTAAGGAATTATTAATTCCGATTTTATGCGGTGTGTTTTTTATCGAGAGTCTTTCTGTGATCCTTCAAGTTGTTTATTTCAAATATCAAAAGAAAAAACACGGATTAGAATTTGCACAAACGCATCGCTTATTTAAAATGGCGCCGCTTCATCATCATTATCAAAAAGTGGGAATGCATGAATCAAAAATTGTGATGCGCTTATTTATTATCGGAATTATGCTTGCAGTATTAACGATTGTAACTCTTAAATTAAGATAAGTGAATGCTTAAAGAAGAATACAATTAATAAAGTGAAACAAAATAATAACATAAACGAAAGTTCCCCCTCTCCAAAAGAGAGGGAAGGGGTGAGGCCAAGAATGGTCATATTAGGCAGCGGCGAAAGCGGAGTAGGCAGTGCAATACTGGCTAAACAGAAAGGCTATGAAGTTTTTGTAACAGATAAAGGAAATATAAAAGATAAATACAAACAGCCTTTACAGGAACACAACATAATTTTTGAAGAAGGAAAACACAGCGAAGAATTAGTTTTAAATGCAACAGAAGTAATTAAAAGCCCGGGCATACCCGAAAAAGCAGAATTGGTGCAAAAAATAAAAGCAAAAAATATTCCTGTTATCTCCGAAATAGAATTTGCGGGCCGTTATACCAATGCCAAAAAGATCTGCATCACCGGAAGTAATGGAAAAACTACAACAACCATGCTCACTTATCACATCCTTAAAAAAGCCGGATACAATGTTGGCTTGGGCGGAAATGTCGGAAAAAGTTTTGCATATCAGGTTGCCACCGAAAATTTCGATTACTATGTTTTAGAATTAAGCAGTTTTCAGTTGGATGACATGTACAATTTTAAAGCAGATGTCGCGGTGTTGTTAAATATTACACCGGATCATTTAGACCGTTACGATTACAAATTTGAAAATTATACCAAATCAAAATTCAGAATTACACAGAATCAAACACCACAGGATGCATTTGTGTATTGTGATGATGATCAGGTAATGGCTGAATTCATGAAGCATCACCAAATAAAAGCAGAAAAAGTTCCTTTTAGTATTAAACACAAAGTAGAAGGTAACGGCGCTTACTTAAACGAGAATCAATTAACCCTTAACTATAAAAACCAAAATCCCTTAATTATGACAATTGAACAATTAGCCCTTGCAGGCAAACACAACGTTTACAATTCAATGGCGGCTTCGTTAGCTGCGCGTATTGTAGATGTTCGCAAAGAAACCATCCGTGAAAGTTTACAGGATTTCCAAAACATCGAACACCGTTTGGAGTTTGTAGCTTCAGTAAATGGAATTGAATTTATTAACGATTCAAAAGCTACTAACGTAAATTCAGCATGGTATGCCTTAGAAAGCATGCAAAAACCAACCGTTTGGATCTGCGGTGGACAAGACAAAGGCAACGACTATAACGAGTTGACCGAAATTGTAAAAGCAAGAGTAAAAGCAATTGTTTGCTTAGGTGTCGACAATAAAAAAATAATCAAAGCTTTTGAAGGTTTGGTTGAAAGTATTGTTGAAACTTCTACTGCTTCTGAAGCAGTGGCTGCTGCTTATAAATTAGCAAAAAAAGGTGATGCAGTTTTATTATCTCCGGCTTGTGCAAGTTTTGATCTGTTTCAAAATTACGAAGACAGAGGCATGCAATTTAAAGGAGCAGTAAGAGGGTTATAAATTTAAATCTAGCGAAAGCGTTATGAAACTTTTTAATTATCTGAAGGGTGATAAAGTGATATGGGCAATAATGTTATTGTTGTCGCTCATATCTATATTGGTAGTTTATAGTTCTATTGTAACGCTTGCGTATAAATTTAAGCAAGGTAACACCGAATATTATTTATATAAACATGTAGTCATTATAGCATTGGGATTTGGTTTGGCCTACCTGTTTCATAAAATAAAATACACGGTGTTCTCTAAAGTTGCTCAAATTGGTTTTCTGCTTTCTATTCCTTTATTGGTATACACATTATTAAGCGGTGTAAGTGAGGGTGAAGCGAACCGTTGGTTACCAATTCCCGGTATTGGATTAACATTTCAGACTTCAGATATAGCGAAGTTAATGTTGTTAATGTATATAGCGAGAGTGTTAACCACAAAACAAGAACAGTTGGTAGAATTTAAAGCGGTATTGAAATACTTGCTGTTACCAATTGGAATAGTATGCGCTTTAATATTACCAGCTAACTTCTCTACAGCCGCTTTATTATTTTTGAATTGCATATTTTTAATGTTTATCGGAAGGATAAAATTAAAATTCATGATCTATATTATAGGAGCATGCATGGTGTTCTCATTATTATTAGGAGTTGTTGTGTATCAATTCCCGAATGCAATTCCGCGTGGTACAACCTGGAAGGCCAGGATCGAGAATTTTTCGAAAGGAGATTCAAAAAGTAATTATCAAAGCGAGCAAGCTAAAATTGCAATTGCAACCGGTGGCGTTATTGGTAAAGGTCCCGGTAAAAGCATACAGCGCGCATTTTTACCACAAGCTTCATCCGATTTTATTTATGCGATTATTATTGAAGAATATGGTTTAGCGCTTGGTTTTTTAATGTTATTTCTTTACATGATATTTTTATATCGTGGCATAAAAATTATGCGCGACACCGATAAAACATTTGGTGGATATTTAGCTTCGGGATTAACATTTAGTTTAGTATTTCAGGCTCTTATTAATATGGCTGTAGCCGTAAATTTATTTCCTGTAACCGGTCAGCCCTTGCCATTAGTAAGTATGGGCGGAACATCGATCTGGTTTACTTGTATTGCGATCGGAATAATTTTAAGTGTAAGCCGCAGTGGCGAGGATAAAACAGAAGAGAATCTTGAATCAGCTTAAAATAATATTAAGCGGCGGCGGAACAGGCGGCCATATTTTTCCGGCAGTATCAATTGCTAACGAGATCAAATCAATTGTACCTGATGCCGAAATTTTATTTGTAGGCGCCCTCGGTAAAATGGAAATGGAAAAAGTTCCGGCTGCAGGTTACAAAATAATCGGTTTACCAATTGCAGGCATTCAACGTAAGTTAACTTTGGCAAATTTAAAATTCCCATTCCTTTTAATTAAAAGTATTTTAAAGGCGCGTTCTATTGTTAAAGAATTTAAACCGAATGTTGTTGTAGGTACAGGAGGTTATGCAAGCGGACCATTATTACGCGCCGCCACTTCCATGGGAATTCCGGCCTTGATTCAAGAGCAGAATTCCTATGCAGGGGTTACCAATAAATGGCTTTCAAAAAAGGCGAGTAAAATTTGCGTGGCTTATGAAGGGATGGAACAATTTTTTCCTAAAGAAAAAATAATTTTAACGGGAAATCCCGTAAGACAAGACATAAAAGATGTGGATCAAAAAAGAGCGGAAGGACAAAAATTCTTTGATCTCGATCCCAATAAAAAAACATTATTGGTAGTTGGTGGAAGTTTGGGCGCGAAAGGAATTAACGAAGCAATGGGCTCGGGACTTCAAGCTTTAGCCGGTAACAATATTCAATTGATCTGGCAAACCGGAAAACCTTATTTCGAAACAGCGAAACAACAAACTTCATCTTTCACTGATAAAAGCATAAAAGCAGTTGATTTTATTAGTCGCATGGATCTGGCTTATGCGGTTGCGGATTGTGTTATCTCGAGAGCGGGGGCAGGAGCAGTTTCAGAATTATGTATTGTCAAAAAACCGATAATACTTGTCCCATTAGCAACTGCAGCAGAAGATCACCAAACAAAAAATGCAATGTCGCTCGTAAATAAGCAAGCCGCTATTTTGGTTAAAGATTCAGAAGCAAAATCGAAATTAATTAATGAAGCTGTTATTTTAATGAACGATTCAAACAAGCAGGAACAATTAAAAAAAAACATAAGCCCTCTGGCACTTTTTAATTCGGCTAACGTTATAGCTAAAGAAGTACTAAAACTAGCAAACTATAAACCCTAAACTCCCAACTCCGAACTCTCCACTCCCAACTAAATGAAAATCCTCGATTATAAATTATATTATTTCCTTGGGATCGGTGGTATCGGCATGAGTGCCCTTGCGCGCTATTTTAAACATTACGGCAAAGAAGTTTATGGTTACGATAAAACATCAACTTCTCTAACGCTTGAACTGGAAAAAGAAAAAATTGTTTGTCATTATAATGAAAATGTTGATTTATTAAAAAAACTTCTTTCCCAATATAAACCGGAGGAAGTTTTAGTGGTTTACACACCTGCTGTCCCAAAAAATCATGCTGAATATGTTTATCTGATTTCAAATAATTTTTTGATCAAAAAACGCTCTGAAGTTTTAGGTGAGATCACCAAACAGTTTAAAACTATTGCCATCGCCGGAACTCATGGTAAAACCACAACAACAACTATGGTTACGCATCTTTTAAAAACGGCGGGCATCAATTGTTACTCGTTTATGGGTGGGATTTCGAAAAATTATGGGACTAATTTACTGTTGGGCGATCCAAACGACAAAGACGCTTATGTTGTTGTTGAGGCTGATGAGTACGACCGTTCCTTTCTAACCCTTTTTCCTTATATAGCTGTTATCACGAGTGTTGATGCCGATCACTTAGACATTTACGGTAACAAGGAAGCGATGCACGAAAGCTATATTTTATTCTCGAAACAAGTCAAAAAAGAGGGTAAACTCATTGTTAAAAAAAATGTTGATAACGAATTGAAGCTCACCGATAAGAGGCTCATCTACTCCCTAAATTTAAATACGGGATATTGTGCTGAATCGGTTAAGGTGGAAGGTGGCGAATTTCATTACAATATCAAAAGCGAGGTAGAGGCTGTAACTGGCGTCACCATTGGTTTGCCGGGACTTCACAACGTTGAGAATTCAATTGCAGCAGTAGCGGTTGCTCAACAGTTAGGTGTTAAAGCAGATAAAATAAAAATAGGATTACGTTCTTTTCAAGGTGTTAAACGCAGATTCGATTATAGAGTAAGATCACAAAATGTAATTTATGTTGATGATTACGCTCATCATCCCGAAGAATTGAAAGCAGCAATAGGAGCAGCAAAGCAATTGTATCCCGATAAAAAAGTAACGGGAATATTTCAACCGCATTTGTTTTCCAGAACCCGCGATTTTGCGAATGCCTTTGCTGAAAGTCTGGATATGTTGGATGAATGCATTTTGCTCGATATCTATCCCGCCCGCGAAACACCAATTGAAGGGGTAACATCACAAATGTTACTCGACAAAATGAAATCGAAACAAAAGCATTTGGTAAAAAAAGAAAACCTGCTTGAGTTTTTAAAAGATAAACCTCTTGAAGTGTTGTTAACGATGGGAGCAGGAGACATAGACAAGTTTGTACAACCAATTGAAGAGCTATTGAAGAAAAGGTGAAAATAAATTATAAGAAAATATTAGTTACAGTTCTTTGGATTATTGCATTATCAGGCTTAGCAGCTTCTTTGGCGTTCGTGAATAAAAAAGAAAAACAGGTTAAAGCGGGAAACATCGACATCACAGTTAATGCTATCGGCGAAAATCAGTTTGTAGATGAAGATGATATTAAAGAATTTTTTAAAGAGCGTCAGGATTCACTTCTTAACGCAGAAGTAAAAAACATTAATATCAACGCTCTCGAAAAAGCGTTAAACTCTCATCCTGCGATCGAAAATGCTGATCTGAGTGTAGATGTGAACGGCGATATTAAAATTAATGTTGTTCAGCGCACGCCTTTGGTTAGAGTGTTAACTATGAGCGGCGAAAGTTATTACATCGATACACGAAGTAAATTAATGCCATTGAGTGATAAATACACTGCAAGAGTTTTAGTAGTGAACGGATATGTTCACGAACCGTATTCAAGACGCTACATGTTTTCAGTAAATGAAATTGCAGAAAATAAAATTTTTAAAGAAGTGAGCATGCTAGATGATATTTATGAAATGGCAGAATACATTACAAAAGATACTTTGTTAAATGATCTTATCCCACAATTAAGCATTAACAGCGACAAAGAATTTGAAATGTATCCTTCTATCGGGAATCATAAAATAATATTTGGAGATGCGACTGATATTGCAGAGAAATTTGAAAAACTAAAAGTGTTTTACAAAGAAGGTTTAAATAAAACCGATAATTGGAATAAGTACTCGACAGTAAATTTAAAATATAAAAACCAGGTGGTTTGCACCAAAAAGTAATAATTATGGAAAAAAACCTTAATTCAAACAATCAAAGTTTAGAATCTGATTTAGTGGTTGGATTGGATATTGGAACTACTAAGATAGCTGCTATTGTTGGTAAGAGAAACGAATTCGGAAAAGTAGAAATACTTGGGATCGGAAAAGCAGAATCGCTCGGCGTTAACCGCGGCGTGGTAGTAAACATTGAACAAACAGTGGCGTCTATTAAAGCAGCCGTTGCAATCGCGGCAGATAAAGCTAACGTAGATATCGGAGAAGTAATTGTTGGTATTGCCGGACAACACATTAAAAGCGTTCAGCACCGCGGTATGATTACCCGTCAGTCTTTAGAAGATGAGGTTAACCAAAAAGACGTTGATACTTTAATTGATAACATGCACCGCTTAGTAATGAGCCCGGGTGAAGAGATCATTCATGTTATCCCGCAAGAATATATTATTGATAGCGAGATCGGAATTAAAAATCCAATCGGTCATGCAGGAATTCGTTTGGAAGGAAATTTCCATATCATCACAGGACAAGTATCAGCAGTAAAAAATATTTTCAAATGTGTGAATCGCGCAGGTTTAGAAACAGTCGATTTAAATTTAGAGCCATTAGCAAGTGCTGATGCAGTTTTAAGTGACGAAGAAAAAGAAGCGGGTGTTGTTTTAGTTGATATTGGTGGCGGTACTACTGATGTGGCTATTTTTTACGATGGTATTATTCGTCATACCGCAGTAATTCCTTTTGGTGGAAATATTATTACCGAAGATATTAAAGAAGGATGTAGCATTATTAAATCACAAGCTGAGCAATTGAAAATCCGGTTTGGCTCTTCTTTAGCTCAGGAAAATCAGGAGAACGAAATTATTTCAATTCCGGGTTTACGTGGCCGTCCGCACAAAGAAATTTCTGTGAAATTCCTGGCGCAAATTATTCAGGCGCGCATGGAAGAAATTTTGGAATTCGTTTTATTTGAAATTAAAAATTCAGGTTTCGAACGCAAACTTTCTGCAGGGATCGTTGTAACAGGCGGGGGTTCCATGCTAAAACATTTACCGCAATTAGTAATGTTAACTACCGGAATGGATTGCCGCATTGGTACACCAAACGAACATTTAGCTGCTGCGGATGATGAATTAAAAAATCCATTGTATGCAACAGGTGTTGGTTTAGTAATGAAAGGCATCCAAAAATACGAGCGTGAATCTAAAAAAGGAATGAACATTGCTAAAGTTGCTGTTGAAGTGAATATAGAAACAAAAGAAGAGAAAAAAGTAACAGATCACTCCACAAAAAAAGCAGGTAGTTTCTTTGATACTTTAATTACCCGTGCGAAAGATTGGATGAGCGATGATATCGAATAAAATAAATTACAAAAAAATAAAAATTAACTAATACAAAAACATACCAATATGATGCAATTTGAATTACCACAGGATGAAAGTTCGATCATTAAAGTGATTGGCGTTGGCGGCGGCGGAAGCAATGCCGTAAACCACATGTACCGCTTAGGTATAAAGGGCGTAGATTTCATAGTTTGTAATACTGATAAACAGGCTTTGGAAAAAAGTCCTGTGCCAAATAAAATTCAATTGGGTGGTAACCTTACAAGAGGTTTGGGTGCAGGTTCAATTCCTGATGTTGGCCGTGAGGCTGCATTGGAATCAGTTGAAGATGTACGTAAATATCTTGAAGATAATACCCAAATGGTATTTATCACTGCGGGTTTAGGCGGAGGAACAGGTACAGGCGCTGCTCCGGTGATTGCATCAGTTGCTCGCGAGTTGGGTATTTTAACTGTTGGTATCGTTACAATTCCATTTGCATTCGAAGGAAAAAAACGCCGCTTACAAGCCGAAGCAGGTTTGGAAGAAATGAAAAAGTATGTGGATACTTTATTAGTTATTGGTAATGATAAATTGCGCGAAATATACGGCAACTTAAAAATGAGCGATGCATTTGCTCACGCTGATGATGTTTTAACAGGCGCTGCAAAAAGCATAGCTGAAATTATTAGTTTACACATGCACGTTAACGTTGACTTTAACGATGTAAAAACAGTAATGAAAGACAGCGGTGTTGCAATCATGGGTTCTGCAGTTGCAAGCGGCGACAAACGTTCCATAAAAGCAGTAGAAGAAGCTTTAAATTCTCCATTATTAAATGATAACGATATCCGCGGTGCTCGTCACGTATTATTAAACATCATGAGCGGAAGCGATGATATTGATATGGATGAGTTCGGAGAAATTACTGATTTCATTCAGGAAGCCGCCGGTGGAACTGCGGAATTGATTACAGGTTACGGTACGGACCCATCTTTAGGTGACAGCGTTTCTGTAACCATTATTGCAACAGGATTTAAAACAGCTCAGATCTCAGGTTACGAACCAATTGTTATGAAAGAGCGCAAGATCGTTAATCTTGATCAGCCTGAAGTAAAAGCTGAAGAAACAAAGCAAACAAATATCATTGATGAAATTCAAAAAACTGAACCATTTGTATTCGTCAAAGAAGAAAAGGTTGAAACTCCGGTTGTAAATATTATCCCTGAAGTTACTGAAGCGAAGGAAGAAATTACATTTACTGTGAATACAACAGAAACAACAACTGAAAAAGTAGATGAAGAAATAGTTTCTGAGAATACAAATATTACGGAGTTCACTTTTCATACAGTTAAAAACGCAACAGAAGAAACTTCAAATGAAAAAAATGAAGAAACTGTTTCGCGTGAAGAGCAAATTAAATTAGCGCAAGACCGCATCCGTAAACTAAAAGAGATCACTTTAAAAATGAAGAGCCCGGATGGTTTAGCAATGCTGGAAAAAGAAACTGCTTTCTCTCGTAAAAATATCCAGTTAGAGAACAAAACTCCGTCTACAGATTCTGAAATATCACGCTTTACTTTATCCGAATCAGAAGATAAAAAGATCGAGATCCGTCCGAATAATTCATTCTTACATGATAATGTAGATTAAAATTTAACTAATTACTAAGGCCGTTCAAATAAGAGCGGCCTTTTTTTTGCCACAAAAACACTAAAATTCAAAACTCCACCAAAACTTTAGTGGGATTTAGTGGTTTTGTGTCCCGATAGCTATCGGGATGGTGGCTACCCTTTTACAAGCGACCATCTATTTTATTTGAGTTTATTCGAATTGAAAAGATTGTAATAAAAACGTAAATTAGCTTAAAATTTAAAAGCATGATATTTGAAGACAAAATAAATGGCGACATAAAAACCGCTATGTTAGCCAAGGATAGCAAAAAGCTGGAAGCTTTAAGAGCTATTAAAAATGTGGTTATTATTTTAAAAACTTCGCCTGAAGGCATCTCAGATGATGCGATCATGAAAACAATTCAGAAAGAAGTGAAGAAACGAAAAGAATCTGCTGAAATATTTACCCGGCAAAACCGTTTAGATCTAGCTGAGGTGGAATTATTCCAGGCAGGTATAATGGAAGCTTATTTACCACAGCAAATGACAGAAGGTGAAATAAGAGTTCATTTAGAAAAAATTATTTCGGAAACCGGTGCGACTTCTCCGGCCGACATGGGTAAAGTAATGGGTGCAGCAACAAAAGTTTTTGCCGGTAAAGCTGATAATAAAATCGTATCGCAATTAGTAAAAGAACTTTTATCTAAGTAATCTGTCAGGTCGAGCGAAGTCGAGACCTTTTATTATTTAACCTCATTTGAAGGAACTTTTCATATTTATTTTTCTTTCCTCAGCTTTAATAAAAGCACAGGTGAAAGATGACATTTATACTTTAGATGCACCGCGTGATTATACTAAATTTCCTGCACTGAATGCAAATTACATTGAGATCTTAGGAAACAGTGGTTTTTTATTTTCATTAAACCTCGATAGGATTTTTTATTACAAACCAAAATTGAAAATTTCAGGCGCAGCCGGAATTGCAGTTATGCCAAACGGCCGTTATCTTGAACAATCTTATTGCATATCTAATAATTATATTTTTTTTGATGGCGATCATCATTTAGAAATTGGTCCGGGTTTAACATTGTGGCGCAAATTTAATCCTGATTGCAAAGACACTTCCGAGTTTCCCAGATCTCATTGGGAAAGTGTTTGGTTTGGAATGTTCAGGTTAGGTTACCGTTATCAGAAAAATGAAGAAGGTTTTTTTTTCAAAGCAGGTTTAACGCCATTTCCATATCGTAAATACGACTGCGCCAGCGAATGGTTTCCCACACATTGGAATTATTTGTTCGGGATCGCAATTGGGGTGACGTATTGATTTATTTTACTTCTTCACCACAACCTTTGTAAACTTTATCATTATAAGTTATGGTAACCGTCTTCGATTTTTTTTCTGCGGTTGCTTCATCAACACAAGCTTTATCTTCGATCTTTACATTCAATCTTACTTCTTTTCCAGCTTCAGTGTTTTTATAAGAGAAACTATAACCGTCTTTCAGATCAAAGTGCTTCGAAATATTTTTTATGATTAAACTGTCTTTTCCGTAATCGGTCACTAATTTAAATTTATCGTTATAATATTCTGCCACCCAGCCAGATTCACTGCCGCGCGCAACAAAAATTAATTCTGATTTGCCTTCTTCCGAAAGTTTGTCAAGCGCTTGCAAGGTTCCGGTCGTTAGATCAGAAATTTCATTGGCAATATCAGTTGAATCTGCATCCATCTGCTTATCAATTTTTTGAATTTGATCACAGCTTAATAAGCCGAAACATGCAAGGGCCAAAAGATATTTTTTCATATTTTTATTTACGTTTCAGAACTTTATTTACTGCGCTTACAATATTTGTAGAATCCAATCCGTATTTTTTTAGTAATTCATCCGGTGTTCCGCTTTCTCCAAAACTATCATTTACCGCAACAAATTCCTGCGGAGTTGGTAATTTGCGCGACAATAATTGTGCAACGCTGTCTCCTAAACCGCCATTCATTTGATGTTCCTCTGCAGTAACAACACATTTTGTTTTTGCAAGAGATTTTAAAATAGCTTCTTCATCTAAAGGTTTAATGGTGTGAATATTTATCACTTCAGCCGAAATTCCTAATTGCGCCAATGCAGCTTCTGCTTCAATGGCTTTCCAAACTAAATGTCCTGTTGCAATTATTGTAACATCAGTTCCTTCAATTAAAGTAACTGCTTTTCCAATTTCAAATTTCTGATCGGCAGCTGTAAAATTTGGAACATTAGGACGGCCAAAACGCAAGTAAACAGGACCAACATGTTTAGCAATTGCAATTGTTGCGGCTTTAGTTTGATTATAATCACACGTATTAATTACAGTCATGCCGGGCAACATTTTCATTAGACCAATATCTTCTAAAATTTGATGTGTAGCGCCATCTTCACCTAAAGTTAAACCTGCATGTGATGCGCAAATTTTTACATTCTTATCGGAGTAAGCAACGCTCTGACGAATTTGATCATAAACGCGGCCTGTACTAAAATTAGCGAATGTTCCTGTGAAAGGAATTTTTCCGCCAATGGTTAAACCTGCTGCAATGCCGATCATGTTTGCTTCAGCAATTCCTACCTGGAAAAAGCGGTTCGGAAATTCTTTTGCAAAAGCATCCATCTTTAATGATTCGGTCAGGTCGGCGCACAATGCAACTACATCTGCATTTTGTTTTCCTAACTCAAGTAAACCGGCTCCAAAACCTGAGCGGGTATCTTTTTTTTCTGTGAAAGTAAATTTGGTCATAGTTTCTGTAAGCATCTTAATTTAATTTTAAGTTGGTTGTTATGCCTGAGCTAATGGCAAACTTACGCTCAATTGTTTTTGTTGTTTCCTTTGTGTTTTCAAATCTGAATTCCATTTTATATGTCCCCGGTTGAAGATAAATAATTTCGTTTTGCAAAGCAGTATTTAAATTACAAACCCAAACAACTTGTTTGCCGTCATCCAAATAAATACTTCCAAAACCTGTGCCAATTTTAGCAATGTAAACCACACCGGAAGTCGGAATTTTTATGGAATTGGTTGTGCTTTGTTTTATTTCAACACCATTTAATTTTATCCGCGGGAGCGTTAATATTTCCAGGTCGTATTTTCCAACAATGTATTTTTCAGTCTTCGAAAACTCATGAATGTTCAAAGTTTTCATCTCGCCGGCTTTGCGAACAACAGTTGTTGGATAATATTTACTGATCGGGCCATCTAATTCTAATTTCAAATAACCTTGCGGTGCATCAACCGGAATTACATTGTGTTTTCCTTTTGTGATCGTGATATTATTTTTCTCAACAGGTGGGATCGTGTGAACAGTTAAATTGTAAGTGATGTTAGGATCTAAAACCAAAGTATCAGGATTGCCTCTGTGATTAATAGTATGGAGATAATTATATTTTATTTTTTTTGTTTCAGCATCGTAAAATGTCATGTTCACATCAGTCTCTGTTGGTTTTTTCATGATATCAAGCAGATCAACTTCTACCGTTGTTTGTGAGATCGCCTCTGTTAAAACCAAAGTTAATACATCTGCGAAATTCGCTTCGTTACTTACATCATAAAATTTTCCCATACAGCCAAATACATCTGCGAACTTTACATCTAATCCAACACCAATTACAAACGGACGGATAAAAATTCCTTTTTTTTGTAATGCGATAGACACCTCGCAAGGATTTCCGTTACATTCTTCGATCCCATCTGTGATTAAAATAACAATGTTTCTGCAATTACTGCAAGGTGTAAAATCGGCAACGCATTCGGCTAAAGAATAAGCAATGGGAGTAGTACCCATTGGATTTAATTTTTGTATGCGTTGTTTTATAAGAGTAGAATTGGTTTTTGTATTGGCGAATGGAACTTCCAATTTAGAATCTTTGCAATTTCTCTCTTTAAAATCACTGGTATGCCCGTAACAACGTAATGCAAGTTCAAGATTTGGAATGTTTTTTAGACTATCTAAAAATTTTCCCATTATTTTTTGAGCAATTTCAATTTTTGGAGTAGGACCATTCCATCCGGCATACATGCTATACGAATCATCAAAAATAAATAAGATCCTGTTTGTAGGCTGTGCTTGTAATGATAAAAATGAAAAATAAAAACTAAGACACAGAACTTTTATATGATTTCTCAAAACAAAATTCTTAAATCTTAATTCTAAATTCATAATTATTTAATAATCTTTCTCAGTTTCTTCGATCTGCAGCAAAGCTGTTTTTAATTGCTCATCATTCGGCGCTTTGCCATGCCATTTGTGCGTGCCGGTCATAAAATCAACACCATGTCCCATTTCAGTATGCATTAATATCATAACGGGTTTTCCTTTTCCAAGATATGTTTGTGCTTTTTTTATTCCTGCAATAACGTCCTCTAAATTATTTCCTTTCGCAATTTCTAACACCTCCCATCCAAATGCTTCAAATTTCGCTCTTAAATTTCCCAAAGGCATTATGTCATCAACATCACCATCAATTTGTCTTCCGTTATAGTCTATGGCAGCAATATAATTATCAACTTTTTTTCCGGCAGCATACATGGCGGCTTCCCAAATTTGTCCTTCCTGTAATTCTCCATCACCATGCAAACTGTAAATTATTCCCTTATCATTATTTAATTTTTTAGTCAAAGCAGCGCCAATTGCAACGCTCATCCCTTGTCCTAATGAACCGCTTGCAACGCGAACTCCGGGTAATTTTTCGTGAGTAGTCGGGTGTCCTTGCAAACGCGAATCCAATTTTCTAAAAGTTTTTAATTCATTTACAGGAAAATATCCGGTTCTTGCCAACACGCTGTAAAACACAGGAGAAATATGTCCGTTACTCAGGAAAAAAAGATCTTCGCCTTTACCGTCAATCGTGAAAGCTTTTGGATCATGTTTCATGATCTCGCCGTAAAGTGCCACAAAATATTCAACACAGCCAAGTGAACCGCCGGGATGACCTGAGTTAACGGCATGTACCATACGTACAATGTCTCTTCTTACTTGTGAACAAAGTTTTTTTAGTTGTGCAACATCAGCCATAATGAGGGATTTTGGGCAAAAATACCATTTGAAATCAGCCCTTTAAATTAATGTTGAAAATATACTCTCTATGTTTAAAACTATGTTTATTCAAGATATTAACATAATTGATGATAGCCCTTGTGTTTGTTATATTTGCAGATTTGTAAAATAAGTCAAAAGTCAAAAATTGATAAGTCAAAAGTGTATAAGCTTTTGAATTTTGACTTCTAACTTAATAACTTAAGTAATTTATGGCCTTAAAGTGCGGAATCGTTGGGTTGCCAAATGTCGGGAAATCAACCCTTTTTAATTGTTTGAGTAATGCTAAAGCCCAGGCAGCCAATTTTCCTTTTTGTACGATCGATCCTAATGTTGGGACCATTACCGTGCCCGATGAAAGGCTTACTAAGCTCTCTGATCTGGTTAAACCGCAAAATATTGTTCCGACTACTGTAGAGATTGTTGATATCGCCGGTTTAGTGAAGGGTGCGAGTAAGGGTGAAGGTCTGGGAAATAAATTTTTAGGAAACATCCGCGAGTGTAATGCGATCTTGCATGTGTTGCGTTGTTTCGATGATCCAAATGTTATTCATGTTGATGGAAATGTAAATCCGGTGCGCGACAAAGAAATTATTGATACCGAATTACAGTTAAAAGATTTAGAAAGCGTAGAAACAAAAATTAAAAAGTACGAGAAGCTTGCAAAAAGCGGTGCCGACAAAGAAGCCGTTAAAACTTACAACACACTTTTAAAAGTTAAGGAAACATTGGAGTCCGGAAAATCTGCAAGAGCTTGTCACCTCGAAGAAAATGAATTACCATTTATTGAAGATCTGCATTTGCTAACCGTTAAGCCTGTGATGTACGTTTGTAATGTTGAAGAAGCTTCAGCAAAATCAGGAAACAAATATGTGGAAGCAGTCCGCGAAGCTGTTAAAGCAGAGAACGCGGAAATATTAGTGATCACCGCGCAAATGGAAAGTGAAATTGCTTCATTGGAAACATACGAAGAGAAACAAATGTTCTTGCAGGAAATGGGATTGGAAGAACCCGGTGTAAATAAATTAATTAAAACTGCATACCGATTGTTGGATCTTCAAACTTATTTCACCTGTGGTGTGAAAGAAGTGCGT
This sequence comes from Bacteroidia bacterium, assembly GCA_035567575.1. Classification (GTDB taxonomy): domain Bacteria; phylum Bacteroidota; class Bacteroidia; order B-17B0; family Aurantibacillaceae; genus JAHEYG01. Next base: position 10,679 of record DATMPR010000438.1, on the reverse strand, counting down.
GCGTGGACCATCACAAAAGGAATGAAAGCGCCGGAAGCAGCGGGCGTAATTCATACGGATTTTACAAAAGGATTTATTAAGGCAGAAGTTATAGGTTACGATGATTTTATTACCCTTGGTTCGGAAGCAGCTTGCAGAGATGTTGGAAAATTAAGGATTGAAGGAAAAGAATATATTGTGCATGACGGCGATGTGATGCACTTTAGATTTAATGTTTGATTTATTTCAGGTTAGATTTAAACCTGATGAATGAAAAATAAAGGGGGATATAATTTGAATACGAATTAACCTGAAACCCGAAACGCGGAATAATAAATAGTAAATAAAAACATGGCAAAAGAAAAAGGAAGTTACGACGAAGACAGTATAAAATCCCTCGACTGGAAAGAGCATATCCGTATGCGCCCCGGTATGTACATCGGTAAATTGGGAGATGGTTCTGCATTCGATGATGGAATTTACGTTCTCATTAAAGAAGTAATGGACAATTGTATCGATGAATTCATGATGGGAGCAGGAAAGAAGATCGATGTTAGCGTAAAAGAAGGTGTTGTTTCTATTCGTGATTACGGCCGCGGTATTCCATTAGGAAAAGTGGTTGATGTTGTTTCAAAAATAAATACCGGTGGTAAATATGATAGTGAAGCCTTTAAAAAATCAATTGGTTTAAATGGAGTAGGTAGCAAAGCTGTTAATGCTTTATCAAATAATTTTAAAGTGTCTTCTTTCCGTGACGGACAATGTAAAACTGTTGAGTTTTCCCGTGGTGAAATAATTAAAGAACATAAATTAGTTAAGTCGAACGAACCAAACGGAACTTATGTTGAGTTTAAACCGGATGATTCCATTTTCAAAAAATATCATTATGTACACGAATACATTGATAAAATGGTATGGAACTATGCATTCTTAAATGCAGGTTTAACATTAACTTTGAACGGAGCAGAATATAAATCAGAAAACGGGTTAAAAGATCTATTAGAAAAAAATCTTACCGGTGAAATTTTATATCCGATCATTCACATGCGCGGTGATGATATTGAAATTGCCATGACGCATAGTGATGAACATTTCTCGGAAGAATATTATTCTTATGTGAATGGTCAGTACACAACGCAAGGCGGTACACATCAGGCAGCGTTTCGTGAGGCAGTTGTAAAAACGATCCGCGAATTTTATAAAAAGGATTTCGATCCTACCGATGTGCGTAAGTCAATTGTTGCGGCCATTTCAATAAGAGTTCAGGAACCTGTTTTCGAATCGCAAACCAAAACTAAATTAGGTTCACAGGAAATTGCTCCGGGCGGACAATCCATCCGTTCGTTCGTGGGTGATTTTGTAAAGGGACAATTAGATAATTACCTTCATAAAAATCCGGATGTTGCTAAAGCTATCGAAGCGAAAATTCAGGCAAACGAGCATGAGCGTAAGGAATTATCTGGCATTCAAAAATTAGCAAGAGAGCGTGCTAAAAAATCTTCCCTGCACAATAAAAAATTACGCGATTGCCGTGTACATTTAGATGATGCAAAAAATCCGCGTGCTCACGAAACCACACTTTTTATTTGTGAGGGAGATTCTGCAAGCGGTTCTATTACTAAAACAAGAGACGTGAACACACAAGCTGTATTCAGTTTAAAAGGAAAACCATTAAACTGTTTCGGTCTCGGCAAAAAAATAGTTTACGAAAATGAAGAATTTAATTTATTGCAAGCAGCGTTAAATATTGAAGAAGGTCTTGATGATCTGCGTTATAACAATGTGGTAATTGCAACCGATGCCGATGTGGATGGAATGCACATCCGTTTGTTGTTATTGACGTTCTTCCTACAATTCTTTCCTGACTTAGTAAAAAACGGACATGTTTTTATTTTACAAACACCTTTATTCCGTGTGCGTAACAAAAAAGAAACAGCTTATTGTTACAGTGATGATGAGCGGAGAGCTGCCATTGCTAAATTAGGTCCGAAACCGGAGATAACACGATTTAAAGGTTTAGGTGAAATTTCTCCTGATGAATTTAAACACTTCATTGGAAAGGATATTCGTTTAGAACCGGTGTTGTTAGATCAGCAAGCATCTATACAACAATTATTAAATTATTACATGGGTAAAAATACGCAGGAGCGTCAGGAATTTATTATTGAAAATTTAAGAGTTGAATTAGACGTAGAAGAAGACTTAGTAAAATAATTTTTTATCAGTACAAAAAAATTTATGTCAAAGAAAGATAAAAAGGAAAAAAAGCAAAGAGAGTTACCGTTAGATCCGGGTAATCATAACGATCTGGGAACTGTAACCCACGTGTCAGGTATGTTCAAGACTTGGTTTATTGATTACGCATCATATGTAATTTTAGAACGGGCGGTTCCTGCATTGGAAGACGGATTGAAACCGGTTCAAAGAAGGATATTACATAGCATGTGGGAGCTGGAAGATGGTCGTTATAACAAGGTGGCAAATTTAATTGGTAACACCATGAAATACCACCCGCATGGTGATGCAAGTATTGGTGATGCTTTGGTTGGTATGGGACAGAAAGATCTGTTGATCGATTGTCAGGGTAACTGGGGAAATGTTTTAACAGGAGATTATGCAGCGGCGCCGCGTTATATCGAAGCGCGTTTATCAAAATTTGGCTTAGAAGTTTTATTTAATCCTAAAACAACAAATTGGGGACTGAGTTATGACGGCCGTAACAAAGAGCCCATCAACTTACCGGTTAAGTTTCCATTATTATTAGCGCATGGTGTAGAAGGTATCGCGGTTGGTTTGGCTTGTAAAATTTTACCGCATAATTTTCATGAGCTGATCGATGCCTCTATTATGGTGTTGAAAGGCAAGAAGCCGCATTTGTATCCTGATTTCATGACGGGTGGTATTGCTGATTTTAGTGAGTACAACGATGGTTTACGAGGCGGAAAAATAAAAATACGCGCACGCATTAAGGAAGTAAATTCAAAAACATTAGCGATTACAGAAATTCCTTTTGGTACTACAACCGGTTCTTTAATTGATTCCATACTTGCTGCGAATGATAAAGGAAAAATTAAGGTTAAGAAAGTTGAAGATAATACTGCTGAAAATGTAGAAATATTGATTCACTTACAGCCCGGTATTTCAACTGATAAAACAATTGATGCATTATACGCTTTCACAAATTGTGAAATGAGTATTTCTCCTAACGCCTGTATCATTGAGGATAACACACCAAAATTCATTGGTGTTGGTGAGATTCTAAAGAGAAGTACGCAGGATACTTTAGAACTATTGAAACGTGAGTTAGAGATCGAGCAGAATGAATTGGAAGAAAAATGGCATTTTTCTTCATTGGAGAAGATCTTCATTAAAGAAGAAATGTATATCGACTTCAAAAAATATTCAAACAAAGAAACTTTATTCGAATATTTATATACAAGCTTTAAACCGCACAAGAAAAAATTGATGCGTGATATTAGCGATGAAGACTTACAAAAGTTAACGCAGATTCCAATGATCCGGATCACCCGCTTTGATACGATCAAAGCTGAAGAGTTTATGAAGGATCTGGATGAAAAAATTGCTGCTGTAAAAAATCATTTAAAGAATTTAACGGAGTATGCGATCGAATATTTCAAAAATTTAAAGAAAAAGTACGGCGAAGGAAGAGAACGCAAAACAGAATCAAAACAATTAGAAACAATTGTTGCGACTGAAGTTATTATGGCGAGCGAAAAACTGTACGTTAACCGCGAAGAAGGATTTGTGGGTACAAGTTTAAGAAAAGATGAATTTGTATGCGATTGTTCGGTGCTCGATGAGATCATCGCGTTTTCGGCAGAAGGCAAAATGAAAGTATTTAAGGTTGCTGATAAAGTATTTGTGGGAAAGGATATTCTGCATGTAGCAATTTTCAAGAGAGATGATGAACGGACCACTTATAATATGATCTATCGCGATGGCCCGAAAGGAATTACCTTCATGAAGCGTTTCAACGTTGGTGGTGTTACACGTGATAAAGAATATGATTTAAGCAAAGGAACTCCGGGTTCTCATGTATTCTGGTTCACAGTAAATCCAAACGGTGAAGCTGAAAAAGTGCGCGTATTGTTACGGCAGGCTTCAGGATTGCGCAAATTAGAGATCGATGTAAATTTTGCTGAACTGGAAGTAAAAGGAAGAGGTTCTGTAGGGAATATCGTAACTAAATACACTGTTCGTAAAGTTGAACTCTTGAAAAAAGGTGTGGCGACTGTAGGCGCAGAAGATTTTTGGTTTGATGATACTGTTCATCGTCTGAATAAAGAAGGCCGTGGTACTTATTTGGGTCAGTTCATTGGAGATGATAAAATTCTTACTATTACAAGCAAAGGCTTTTACAAATTATATACTTACGATGTCTTAAATCATTTCGATGAAGACGTCGTTCTGATCGAGAAATATTTTCCAAGTCAGACTTTAACTTGTATTTATTATGATGGCGAAAGCAAATCGTATTTTACAAAACGGTTCTTGCCCGAAAACATTTCGAGCAAATCTCTTATTGTTACCGAACATCCTGAATCAAGAATTGAATTAATTACCGGACAGGTTAATCCAGCAGTTGAAGTTAGTTTCTATAAAGAGAAAGGCAAAAACATCAAGGATGAAAAAATTAATCTTGTTGAATATGCTCCGCCGACTAACATGAAAGCGAAAGGAAAGAAACTTTCTTCCTATAAAGTAAAAGACATAACTCTGCTTGAGCCGAAGGAGATCAAGGACGCAAAAAAGTTCCTGGGAAAAGATGATGACAGCGGTCTATCGCCAATGGAATTACACCGCAGAGCCATGGAAAAAATGAAATCGAAAGACCTGTTGGGAGGAGAAGGGCAAATTAGTTTTGAGTTCTAAAATATTCCCATTTAATTTTGGCTAAAGCCAATTTTGTTTTCTGAATAGTTGCCACGACCTTAAGGTCGTGGCAATTGAGTTTTATAGAAGGGGCTTTAGCCCAGAAAAATTACTTTACAATAATCCGCCCTAATAATTTATTCACGTTAATTTTAACCTGAGTAAGTCGAAGAACCTCTCTTAAAATTTTTTCATGTTCTTCCTGCGGAGAAGTTTTAAGCATTTCTTGTTTTTCAGAAAGCATTTGGCTTAAACGTTTTTCTTTCAAGCTGTATAACGTGTGAGTCACGGACTTTTTGAGATTATAAATTTCTTTCTCTACAATCACGCCAAAGGCTTCCCATTTATGACTTAAGTCCAAACTTTCCGATGCCAGATCAATTGCAAATGTTGAAATGGCAGGGTTTAAATGATTTTTAAAGAAATTAAATTCAGGAAGCGTGGCGCTTTGTAATTGGTGCGTGTATTCGTCCAAAACCATTTGATGAATAGGATTCAGGAAAGAAATATCATCGCGCATTAATTCAAACATAACAAATTCAGCAATGGTTAATTCAAACTCGTGTGCTTCGTTTTCTTCATTTTCAGCATCAACTTCAATAATTACATTTCCATAATGTAGGATCAAACGTAATAATTCTTTCTCTTCACTTTCCGAAATTATTATTGGTTCCCGTTTTTCTTCCTCTTCAATAAATGTTTCGGTATCAACTCCAGTATTATTTTGAGATTCTTGCTGCTGTCCTGATTTTGCGGCTTTATTTCTTCTTAATTTATTTACCTCCTGCTGCAAAACACTTTCCTGCAGCTCCATGATGGAAGCACATTCTTTAATATAAACCGAACGGATAATTGCATCCGGGATTAAAGAAATACTTTGTACAATATCTTTTATTACTGTTGCTTTCCGAATGGGATCATTTTTGGTCTCATTAAACAACGCCTTTGTTTTGTAAGCTAAAAAATCTTGTGTGTTGGCAGGAATATAATTTTGAAATTCTTCTGCCGTAACTTTTTTACTGAACGAATCCGGATCATCATTATCAGGAAACATCAGCACTTTTACATTCATGCCTTCTTCCAACAACAGATCAATCGCACGCACACTTGCTTTTTCGCCGGCGCTATCTCCATCATATAAAACCGTAATGTTATTGGTGAAACGATGAATTGCTTTTATTTGTTCAACAGTCAAAGAAGTTCCCGAAGAAGCCACCACGTTTTCAAAACCGGATTGGTGCATCGAAATTACATCCGTATATCCTTCTACTAAATAAACATTATCTTTTTCCTGAATAGCTTTCTTTGCAAACCACAAACCATACAATACTTTGCTCTTATCGTAAATATCAGTTTGAGGCGAGTTAATGTATTTCGCTAGTTTTTTATCACTGCCTAAGATCCTTCCGCCAAAACCAATTACTCTCCCGCTTATATCATGTATCGGGAACATCACGCGCGAAGTATAACGGTCGAAAATATCTTTTTCGGTAATTGGTGTTCCTTCTTTGTGTTGATTACTTAAAATGCTTAAACCTGTTTTTACGAGGTATTCCGGCTTATAAGAATTTTTTACTGCCTCTCTGCTTAAAGCATATTTATCATCTGAACTATAACCTAATTGAAATTTTTCAATTATATCAGGACGGAAACCGCGCTCAACAAAATAACCAAGACCAATGGATTTACCCATATCGCTATTATACATGTTATTTGTAAAATAACGTTGCGCGTATTGCATGACGATGTAAAGACTTTCTTTTTCGGTTTGCGCTGCTTTTTCTTCAGGACTGATTTCGCGCTCAACAATTTCGATATTATATTTTTTCGCTAACCATTTTAAAGCTTCAGGATAACTGAGCTGCTGGTTTTCCATGATGAAATTTACCGCAGTTCCGGCTTTACCGCAGCCAAAACATTTGTAAATTCCTTTAGCAGGAGAAACGGTGAACGAGGGTGTTTTTTCGCCGTGAAAAGGACAAAGTCCTAAATAATTTGCACCGCGTTTTTTTAGTGTAATAAATTCGCCAATTACATCCTCAACACGAGCTGCATCAATGATTTTGTCTATGGTTTCTTTAGGTATCAAGGGTAGCTAATTTAGAATAAAATCAGCCACAAAAAGATTAAAAAATGCGAATGTTTATATCGTAATTGCCTATTTCACAGGTAATTTAATAGTTGTAAGCTGATTGTTGGCCAGGATCTTCAAAAAGTATAATCCCTGGTTATAGTCTTTTAGATCTACTGAGAGGTTTATTTTATCAGACTTCATGTCGCCATAATCAATTACAACCCGACCTGAAACATCATATAATTTAAAATTCAGATCAGTGGTACCGTTCAGTTTTTGCTGAATGAGATAATCATTTTCATCCATGGTTCGTACAACTAAACCATTTGAATTTTCATGCGTTTGAATTCCGATGGCCAGGTTGTTTGTAACAACAATTTGTTTTTTAGTTGTATCGTTGCATCCTGTACTGCTTGTACTGATTAATGTAACAGTGAAAATACCTGTTGAAGCGTAATTATATACAGGAGAATTAGCAGTAGAAAAACCAACGGCATCTCCAAAATCCCAATAATCAGAAGCAGAATTCGTGGATGTATTCACAAAATTAACCAGGCCGCTAATATTTATGTCTGTAGTATCTTCACTTGTAAAAGCTGCAACAGGAACTACAACGGCATTCAACGTAAAACCTGTTGTGTTGTTATCGCACATACCAACAGTATTTACTTCAACAGTGTAATTACTGCCCGACAAATTACTTAATGTATCTGTTGTTGATTTTGCTAAGCTTGTTTTGATAATTGTCCCAACAGAATTTTTCCAATAGTAATTCCATGGTCCCGCATTAACACCAACGGCTGTAATTTGTCCTGCGTTTGGCAATGAGCAGCTTGGCTGATTAGTTGTGCTGTTTATATTTAATGGATTTAAAGTGATATTCAGATCAAAACGCGCCACAGTTGTTGTATCTGCGAGGGTAAATATGTAATTATTTGTTTTTAAATCGGTGGTTGTGTTTGTAAACTTATCATATAAACTAATACAAGCACCCGAAGGAAATGAATTAAGATTTCCGGCAGAAATTGTAAAAGTTCCGCTGTAACCGGTTACGGTTTTTAGTGGCATTGTAAAATTACCGCTTATTGGATTAATTCCATTAATTTGAAAGTCATGCCCTTTTACCAATGAAATTGAAGGAGCTGAAGGATCTCCTCCCAATTTATAAGCATCAAATCCGGCATCAAAATAGTCTGTTGCGCCCGGTTCAAAATATAATACGGTTTCATCATAAAAACTGGCGCCGTTTGTTAAATTTATACGCAATAACGGTGCGATACTGGCGGCTGATTGAATATTCGGAGCTATTCTTAAATAAGTGGGATTGCCTCCAACTTTATTTGATTCTGTTGCATTAAGCGCGGTAGCACCTGTTGAGTGAACATAAAATCCCTGACTCATTGGAATGGTGTCACCAACACCACCCGAACCAACAGCCGGACTGCTAATATTGTTTACATATGTTGCATAAGCGCCTGTACCGGCATTTAGATCGGCATTGTAAACATAAATTGCATTATCAATATTCGCAGTTGCACCTTTTAATAAACTCCAGCGGATAGGTGACGGATAAGGATTGTGAATTAAATTCCAGCCATCATCAAAAGGTGAGCCGTAGTTAGTATAGTTAATAGGAATTGTGTTATTAAATTTCCGTACGGTACCTGTTACATCGACTATAATATCTGTTGTTGTTACAGAACCCGTACCTAAATAAACCCAGTAACCTTTATTAGGAATAATGGGATCGTTAATGGTGTTTAGGGGAATATAAGAAGCTGCTGCACTATAACTGCCCGCAACGGTTTCGTCATAATGATAAATTGATAAAAATCCACCTGCACTCCCATCCGGACAAGTTGGACAACTAATAAAAATATCATCATTCCAATCGTTAAGTGTAAGCGCACTTGAAATTGGCGTGCCGAAAAAAGCCCAGCCTGTAGCGCCTCCTGGTGCAAACCGTTGTACAGTTACATTACCCGTGATATCACCTGTGCCTGTAATTTGCGCTATACGCGCCGTCATTGTAGCAGTAGATATCATTGTTAAAGATTGTGAATTTGTACTGAAATTTCCGTTGTTTAGTGTAAGTGTATTGATTAAATTTTGTGCACTAAGTAATGAAACACCAGTTGAAGTATTGTTGATAGTTAAATTATGAAAATTAGTTACACTTGTACCGCCAATAGTTTGTGCAGCTGCACCGTTAAATAAAATGGTTCCAGTTCTTGTATTAATTGACCCGTTGTTTGTATAATTACCTTTAATGCTTAGTTGATTGCTTGGGGAATTTACATCAACATTAGCCCCCGAATTAACAATCACATTTGCGTTTGCAATTATTGCACTTGAAAAAGTTTTTACGCCCGCACCGCTGAATGTTATATTATTAAAAGTTTCGCCGCCCGCTTTAAAAATACTTTGCGCGGTTGCTGAATTAAAAACTGTTGTGTTTGTTCCGGGTGTATAGGTACCGCCATTGTTTGTCCAATTACCTCCTAAAGTAATATTTAAATTGTTTGCATTAAGGATTCCTGACGATATTAAAACATTTTTTACAATGTTTAATGGATTAGTTACTAAAGAAGCCGTAGCATTGGCGCTGCTAACATTTAAATTCCCAATTGAATTTGCAGAATTAATTCTCATGATTTGACCTGCCGGCGTTGCAGCAGTTCCAATTTGAAGAGTTCCTCCTGTAACAGTACCTAATGTTCCGCCGGTATTAGTGAAGCCGAGATGCTGAAGTCCGAGCAATCCCCCTTCGCGAATGATATTTATAATTCCTCCGCTCATATTGAACGACGAGCCTGGAATTGACATATTGAATGGTGCTAAAAAAATATTCGTAGAGCCGCTTACGGGAACATTAATTGTTCCGCCGCTAATACTAAAAGTACTGGCTGTTCCTGTAGTATTATATTTTCCTGCAATATTTAAAACACCATTTGAAATATTTAATGTACCGGCATTAGAAATTAGATCTTGATCAGCTGCATTACCAATATTAAGCGTTCCGTTTGCAATAGTAATATTTCCATTCATTGTTACGCTCGCTGATGCGGATAATGCAGCAGTTGCAGAGTTTAAAAATAATCCCCCCGTAGTAGGAATTGTTGCAGCAACACTAAAGCAAGAAATGTTTACCGCGGTTGGTGTTGATAATTTAAAGGTTCCGTTAGTGATAGTTAAAAAACCATTAGCGGCTGTGAAATTGGAGGCAGTTATATCAAGTGTATTGGTAATTACAGCGCCTAAATTGATCTGCATTAAATGAAATCTGCAAAGTGTGCCGGTGCCGCTAACAGTTTGACTTCCATTTTTAGCGAAAACAGTATTACAAAAACTATTATTATCAACAGCCAGATCGAGTTTACCATTATTTACGATATCTCCATTTATAAATAAACTATGTGTGGTGTTTGAGGTTAACCTAATATTAAGAACACCATTTGCATTTATAAGAATATTAGTGGTCACACTTAATGTCTGGGCCGTATTTCCGCGAAATTGCAAGGTCGCTGCTGTGCCTGCGCCAACGGTTAAAGAGTTACACGCTGCGTTGCTTCGAATATTTACGGATCTTCCGTTAGGAATTAAAACATTATCAGTTGCGGTTGGTACACCATTTGGACTCCAGGTTCCCGCGTTTCCCCATCTGCCATTTGCAATAGCTGTTTTTGTAGGTGCCTGACTAAATGAAGTGAACGAACATAAAATTATCGTCACA